>JAYSTV010000698.1:0-4624 GCA_043719425.1 Acidimicrobiia bacterium
CAGATGATCCTGGCTCAGGTTGGTGAAGACGGCGACCGCAAAGTGGCAACCAGCAACTCGGTGCAGTTCCAATGCATGCGAGGTCACCTCCATCACGACATCTTCGACACCAGCATCGCGAAATTCCGCCAATCGCCGATGAAGGTCGGTCGCCTCCGGCGTGGTCCGCGACTGGGTCAGCGTGCCGAGCACCTCGGTTCGCCGTCCGGACGCGGCGAGCACAGAACCGAGCAGATGGGCCGTCGTCGTTTTGCCGTTCGTTCCGGTGATGCCGACGAGTCGAAGGGCGTGCGCCGGATCGTTGTGCACGATCGATGCCACGTGGCCCATTGCCTCGCGAGCGTCGCGGACCACTAGCTGAGGCACAGCCACGGCGAGCGGACGCTCCACGAGCAGGGCCACCGCGCCGTCGCCTACCGCTCGGGCGGCGAAGTCGTGGCCATCGGTCACCCGGCCCGGCAGACAGCAAAGCAGCACACCGGCATGCCCGGCGACCTCTCGAGAATCGTGGGTGACGTCTCGAACCTCGACCGCACCGCCGTCTCCCCGAAGGTCGGCTTCCGACGACGGAAGTCGGTTCCGAAGCTCGGCGGCTACGCGGTCAAGATCGGCGGGCACGAGCGGTCCTACGGTGTGGGCGCGTCGACGGTTTGCACGGCCGCGGCAGCCACAGCAACGGGGGCCGCGGCCGGCAATGCCGCCGCCGTCGACGCGGTGGTTTCGGACGACGCAACGGCCACGAATTCCGGGGCGACGGTCGCTCGCGGCGCCGCGGGAGCCCGACGAGCAAGGTCGGGCACGGTCACTCGGGCCGATGTCGTTGGCGGCGCGGCCACGACCGCCGGGGCAACGACCAGCGGCGCCGGCGAGACCGGCACCGTGGCGGCGACCGCAGTCGAAGCGACCGAAGCCGGCCGGATACGTGATGCCAAAGGAGCAGCAGCCGGACGGGCCGTCGGAGCGGGCTCTGATGAAGCGCCTGAGGATGCGACGGCCGAGGACGACGCGGTCGACGGTGCGGCCGGAGCGGCGGCCGACAGGGCCGACGCCGGCGGTAGGGCGTTGCGACGGATCGTTGCTCCCTGCCAACTTCCTGATCGAGCAACAGCTCGCATTTCGGCGCTAACCACCGCCGACGGATCGGCGGTCAAGATCACCTTCGAGCCAGCCGACGGAGGAACGCGGTAATGCTGCCCGGCCCACCTCGCCACCTCGGCAAACAACGGAGCGGCAACCACACCGCCGTAGATAGACGTCTTCGGTTCATCAAGAACGACAATGACCGAGAGTCGCGGCGACTCGGCCGGAAAGTACCCGGCAAAGCTGGCCACATAGGCACCCTCGCGGTAGCCGCGAGCACCGTCGTTCGGTTTGCGGGCCGTGCCGGTTTTGCCGGCCACGCTGTACCCGTTCACGTGCGCCGCCCGACCGGTGCCCTTGTCGACCACATCGGTGAGCATCGAGGTCATGATTCCAGCGGTCGTCTTCGAAACCACGGTGACCGGTTGTTCTTTGAGCGCAAACGGCGTCTCCACGCCGCGCTCGTCAACGGTCGAGCGAACGAGACGCATCGGCATGCGCACACCGCCGTTGGCCAAGGTGTTGTACACGCTGAGCATCTGCACGGCCGTTACGGAAATGCCCTGACCGATCGGCACGGTGCCGATCGAGGTCGAGGTCCACTTCGATGGCGGAAGCAGGATGCCCCCGGATTCACCCGGGAAACCCACGGCCGTCTTCGCCCCGAGACCAAAGCCTCGGAGGTAGCGATCGAGGCGCGAACGATTCAAGGTCTGCGCAACCTTGATGGTCCCAACATTCGACGAGTTCACGAGCACATCGCGAATCGTCCAGCGCATGGTCTTGTGCGGAGTGTCGTCGGAGAACCGGTGATCGCCGACCTGATAGTTGTCGGGAACAATGATCGCCGACTGCGGCGTGACCACCCGCTCTTCAATCGCCGCCGCCATCGTGATGACCTTGTTCACCGAACCCGGTTCGTAGACATTCACGAGGGCACTGTTGCGACCCGTTGAGCGCACGCCGCCGTCGTCGGTGATCTCCATATTCGACAGCGCGAGCACCTCGCCAGTCCGAGGATCGGACACGATCACCATGCCGCCTTTCGCTCCGGAATCGGCGATGGCCTTGGAGTTCATGCCATCAACGGCATATTGCAGCGAACGATCGAGGGTGGTCACGAACGTGGTTCCGGGTTTGGCCGGGTCCACGGTCCGCTTACCGCCCGGAATCTGGAGACCTTGTTCGCTCCGTTCGCTACGCAACGAGCCGTCGACACCGGTCAAGTCATCGTTGAAGAGGAGTTCGAGTCCCGACGCGCCGCGCTGCTCGGTGTCGACGCGACCAATGATCGACCGAGCCAGATCCGATGCGGGATTCTCTCGCCGAAACCGCTCGACGAAGAAGAGGCCATTGATCTTTGCGGCTTCGATCTTGTCCTTCAGTTCCCGGTCAACACCGTTCACCAAAATTGCGTAGCGCGTCGGCTCACTCAACTTGGCCGTGAGCCAGTTCTTGTCGACGCTCCCGGTGGGAAGCAGTGCCAGCAACGCTGTGGCCGTGACGCCAGGATCAGCGACGAGCGACGGATCCGTGACCAGGCGCCAGTCGCGCACGCTCATGGCGAGCGGGGCGCCGAAGCGGTCAAGGATGTCGCCCCGCTCGGCACGAATGGGGGTGAGACGCAAACGCTGACGCTCACCTCTCGCGTCGAGCACGTCCTTCTCGACGACCTGCAGCTGGGTGGCGCGACCAATCATCGCCACGATGAACACGATGCCCGTCACGTTCACGGCCACGAGCCGACGGCGGGTGAACCGACGGTCAAGCGGCGAGATGGTCGACATGGCCTTCGCCACGGGTACGGTTCCTCGGACCGTGGCGGATTGCCGATGCTGCCGATGCTGCCGACGCCGCGCCGATCGACCGTGGGGCGCGGCCGATCGACCGTGGGTGGTGGCCGACCGTCCAGCCTGGGACGAACGAGCGGCCGGCGCAACCGGAGGGGCGAAACGACGGGTCACAGCGCGACGGGGATGGCCGGGCCGGCGGAGACGGGGACCACGGTCGAAGCGGTCGGCAAGAACTCCACTTCCGTGGCCCCTACCAGGCCAAGACGGTAGGCCGCGGAGACCACCTGTTCGGGGGTGTCAAGTTCGGCCACCTGGAGACGGAGCATCTGATGGTCACGCTCCGCAAGATCGAGGTCGGTGCGCACCGAGTTGAGGTGAATCTGTCGGCTAGCGAGCTGCGAGTGCATGGCGATGGCTCCGAATGCCACGGAGAGAATGATGGAAAAGCCGAACAGGGCGCCGAGCGTGCGAACGGTGCGCTTCCATCGGTGCGATCGGGGCACCGAAGGTCTCGCCGTCGACGGACGCTTCGCCGCAGTGGGGACCGCCCGCAGATCCGGTCCGGGGGTCGGGCGCGAAAGAGGCCGACCGGGCACCTGCGGTGCCGGTCGGCGGCGGGGAGCGAGTGCGGTGGCGCCGGATGTTTCCAGATCCGCGTCGAGCTGTTGGTGAGCGGCGCGACGAAGCGGCGACGCACCGGTCATTGCGGCCCCGTTCGATGCTCGGATCGCGGTGGTGGCGACCGCGGGTCCGAATGCGGTCGGCGAAGCTCGGCGGGCAACCGAACGCGCAGCTACCGACCCGGCCGCGGCGAACGACACCCGGGCAGTGGCAACGGACCGCCCGGCCCCCCGGTCCGTCGACACCGACCCGCGGTTCCCGCCAGACGACGCCGTGGGTCGACCCCCACCGCCTGGGTGCAGATGCGACGGGAGCCGACGCTGGCTTAGCGCAAACGCCGCTTCGGGGCTACGCAGACGACGGGGTGCGAGAACAGACGACACGAAGAACCTCGGGGCTGGATCAGGCGAGCGGATGACGAACAGGGGTGGAACGAACTGACGGCGATGGCGTTCCGGGCGTCGAATCGGCGCCCGGAACGGCCATGGCAAAGACGCGAGCAACCGCACTGGCTGCTCGCGGGTTGGACGCCACTTCGGCGTCCTGGGGTCGGGTGACCCCTCGTCGCACCATCCGGCCTCGGGGAAGGGCGCCGCAGACACACGGCAGTCCGGGTGGGCACGAACATCCGCCGGTTTCGGCGATTCGGAACACGTCTTTCACGATGCGGTCTTCGCCCGAGTGATAGGCGAGGACCACGAACCGTCCGCCGGGCCCCAGCACATCGAGCCCGGCGTTGAGCATCGTTTCCAACACGGAAAGCTCGTCGTTGACGACGATCCGCAGGGCTTGAAACGTCCGCTTGGCCGGGTGCCCGCCGGTGCGCCGGGTGGCCGCCGGAATCGCTGTGGTCACGATCTCCGCCAGTCGACCGGTAGTCGTGATCGGTCGATTGGCGATGAGCGCCTTGGCAATGCGCCCGGCGAAGCGCTCGTCGCCATAGATGCGCAGCGCGTCGGCCAACTCAGCAAACGTGGCCTCGTTCACGAAGTCCGCCGCGGTCCGGCCAGTCGACTGGTCCATCCGCATGTCGAGCGCCGCGTCGTGACGAAATGAGAAGCCGCGATCCCCGCGGTCGAACTGGACCGACGACACGCCGAGATCGGCGAGGATCGCGGTGACCGGACGCG
>JAYSTV010000699.1:0-1903 GCA_043719425.1 Acidimicrobiia bacterium
GCCTGCCGATGTAGCGATCTCGCCGAAGATCAGCGCGCTGATCTTCTTCAGGAATACGCCGAGGTGTCGTGGCTGACCGGCCGTCGCGTGCGGGCGAAGCTCCTGCCCAAGGGCGAGACTCGCGGCGTCGCGGTCACCGTCGACCCACTCGGTCTCCTGGTGCTGGAGTCGCCGACCGGCATGCTCGAACGCCTCAGCCCGGTCACGGTGCTGCGCGTCGACCCGATCAAGCAGTCGCCGGAGTAGTCCCGACGGAGTCCGTGCCTCTGGAAGCAACATGAAGGCACGAGCACTCCGTTCCGATTGAGTTCGGCTGGCGGGCGCTGCAGCACGCCGGAAGGCTCGGGTTCGACTCTTCTTGGCGGTGGCAATATTGAATGCTCAGGCCCAGGCGAAGTCGGAACGTCGCCGCCGCCGTAGATTCGTCCCGGCAGAACGGGTGCTATCCAGCGGAAGAATCTCGGGTCCGGATTCAGTTTCGCTAGTTCCGTACCGACTCCGCTTCCAAGAGCAGTGTGCGTCCTCCGGGTCCATCGGTGGCGCGGGGTCAGTTGTTGACGAGGCGTTCAAAGCGTTGACGGGCACCTTGGCGGGTCATCCCCAGCTGAACACCGATCGTTCCCCAGGACAAGCCGGCTCGGTGTGCTGCCAAAGCGGCCGCCTCGATTCGGGCGTCGGCCTCACGTCGTGCAGCCGCGGCAGCGCGCAACTCTCGAAGGGTCGTTGAGTCGGCGACCGTGTAGTCATCATCGGTATGGTCATCGAATGCGGCGACGATCCCGTCGGCCTCGGCGCTGGTCAGGTCTCGTGGGTTCTGCCTACCGGTCATACTGGGTCGCCTCGGTTCGGCGACAACCATAGTTGTCGCTTGTGGGCACGCCGCAACACCATCATCGATCCGAGCTCACAGGTCAAACAAAAGCTTTGCCGTCCCGGCTTTGGGGCTTCTGAGGAAAACGGACGATTTTTGGTCCCGGCCCGAAAGGGTCAGGGTCATCACGGAGGTCATTGAGGCCCGGAAAGGGCGTCGATGGACACATCCTTCTTGTTGAGCCAGTCGCTCCGGGAGCGACTGGGTCCACAACGTCTACGCAGATTGCAGCAGTGCCGCCAGGCGGGTCAACGCGAGCACGCCCGGACTTCCGGGTGCGCTGTCGAGCGGCGACACGCCCCGACGGTCGGCATCCATGATGGCCGGGTCGTGCGGCACCGCGACGAACTCGCAGTTTGCGATGGCCGACGTGATCCGCTCGAGGTCGTCGGGCCCGGTGATCCGGTTTGCCACCAGCACCACTCGGCCCTGCTTGCGTTCACGGGCGAGTTCGACGGCCCGCTGGGCGACGTCGATCGAACGCGGGGTCGGTTCGACGACCACGACGACGACGTCGACGGACGCATCAGCGAGGCGGGTCAGGGTGCCGATACCGGCTTCGAGGTCGGCGACGACCATGGTCTCGTTCGCTTCAGCATTGATCTGCACGGAGCCGAGCAACTGCTCGGCGGAAAGTCCACATCAAGGTCAACCGGGTTCGGGGTTCTCGATCCGGCTCACCACCGCCAGGCGCACGCCGTCGGGCGCATCGCTGCCGAACCGGTCGACCAGTTCCGTCCAGGTCCGGGCATGCTCGTCGGCGCCGGCGTGCTCTTCGTCGAGAGCTTGGCGCATGGCGGCAAGTCGCTCGGTCTCGTCGTCGCCCACTCCGAGCGAGATACCGAGGTTCGGGTTGGTGTCGCAGTCGAGGGCTATCACCGATCGGCCATGGCGCGACAGCGTTCGGGCGAGCACGCCCGATGTGGTGGTCTTGCCGGAGCCACCCTTTCCGACGACGGCGATCTTCATGCGACGTTCTCCTCTGTTCGGGTTCGATCATTGGCTCGGTTTCGATCGTTGTACAGGCGACGT
>JAYSTV010000700.1:0-1902 GCA_043719425.1 Acidimicrobiia bacterium
GCCGCCATGCCGTCGTAGACGTCGCCGTTGAAGGCCAGCAGGGCTTGCCTCGCATTGCGCTTCGTGAACGGAAGCTCAAAGTCTCGGTAGCGATCCACATTGAGCTGAGCGAGCCCCGGCGAGATCGCCATCATGGCGCCAACCTGGGCCGCCGACTTGGTTCGCATGACCTCAATCAGCTCGGCCGAGCGATCCAGCATTTGCGGTCGGGTGAACGTCGAGGTGGCGAGAGGCGACTCGTAGTCGAGCGACTTGGCGGGGGAGACGACGATCAGCACAGCACCTATTCAAGCGCTGTCGACGGGCCTTTGGTGCTCGGAACGACACGGAGCAGAAGTCCACCGAGCGTGGCGGCACCGACCGTGGCGGCGAGAACTGCGAGTTTGGCCGGCGCTTCGAGGCTGGCGTCGACGAAGGCCAGGTCAACGATGAACAGCGACACGGTAAAGCCAATGCCGGCGATCGCCGCCACCCCAATGATCGAACGGAACGTGAGGCCGATCGGAAGGGTGGCGAGACCGAGCCGAACGGCGATCCAGCTGGCCAACGTGATGCCGCCCGTCTTCCCGATGACCAGCCCGAGCACAATCCCGATCGCCACCCGCGACGATGCGGCCTCGCGAAGCTGTGAGGCGTCGACGCGGATTCCTGCATTGGCGAGGGCGAAGAGCGGAACGATCACGTAGCTCGTCCACGGATGCAACCGGTGCTCGAGCCACTCGACCACCGATACCGATTGGCGCGCGAGGTGCATCGTCTCCTCCGCGGCGGCAAGGTTCGAAATGTCGCCGAGCGCGTCCTGGTCGACCAGATCTGCGGAAAGCGCAGGCTTGGTCGGAGTCATGAGTCCGAGCGCGACACCGGCCAGCGTGGCGTGAAGCCCAGCCCCCTTCGTTGCGTACCAGAGCACCGCGCCGACGAGGACATAGACCGATAGGCGCTGCACGCCCGCCCGGCGCAGGAGCACGATCAAACCAAGCGAAGCGGCAACGAGGGCGAGCATCGAGACGTTGATGCCCTTCGAATAGAAGATGGCGATCACGACCACGGCACCGATGTCGTCGACGATGGCCAGCGCCAAGAGAAAGAGCTTGTGCGAGGGGTGCAGATGCCGTCCGAGAATCGAGAGGGCACCGAGCGCCATGGCGATGTCGGTGGCCATCGGTATCGCCCAACCCCGGGCTCCTGGAGTGCCGATGTTGATGGCGGCGAAGAGGGCGGCCGGGACGATCATTCCGCCAAGCGCAGCAATTGCTGGGAGAGCGGCTCGCTTCGGTTCGCGGAGTTCCCCTTCAACCAGCTCCCGCTTGATCTCGAGTCCAACGACGAAGAAGAACAGCACCATCAGTCCTTCGTTCACCCAGTGACGAAGATCGAGGGTAAGACCATGCGTCGTGCCCACCCGAATGCCCAGTTCGGTGCTCCAGAACGAGACGTACGACGACTTCCACGGCGAGTTGGACCACGCAAGCGCAAGCGCCGCGGCGACGACAAGTAGGAAGCCGCCTGCTGCCTCGGTCGACAAGAAGTCGCGCAACGGCCGGATGGCCCGCAGCCCTCGCCGATCAGAACCGCGGTCGGCTCGCTCCGCCATGTCGAGGACTAGATGCCGGCAGTGTCGGCCGACGAGTACGTCCGGAACGCGATCGAGGTCCGGGTGGCTCGGACGCCCGGCAGGCGGCAGATGTGCTCGGTCACGATCGTGGCCACCGCCTCGTGGTCGCGCACCCACAGGACGGCCAGGAGGTCGTGATCGCCGGTCGTGGAATGGACTTCGCGCACGCCCTCAAGATCGGCAATGGCCGAGCCAAGTTTCGCGATGTCGGCCGGTTCAGCGGAGATGGAGACAAAGGCGGTGATCATCGGAGTTCCTCGGCGTTGGCGGTGGAGCAAACCCTACGC
>JAYSTV010000008.1:0-1883 GCA_043719425.1 Acidimicrobiia bacterium
CAACCGCCGCGGCGCGCACGGCGTAGGAATCAAGCCGCTCAAGAACTCGTACGTACACATGCAATCCTCGGCTCCCCGTGGTTTTCACGTATGCCGTGATGCCCAGCTCACCCAAGAGGTCGCGGGTGACGAACGCGGCCTCGCGCACCATGTCGAAGCTCACTCCCGGCGAGGGGTCAAGATCGATCCGCAGTTCGTCGGTGTGCAGCGGATCGCTCGCCACGAACGGCCACGGGTGAAAGCCGAGACAACCCAGGTTCACCGCATAGACCACGTGGGCCATGTCGGCGAGCACGAGCGCATCGGAGGGTGTCCCGTTGACGGTGGACACCTCGGTGGTCACGAGCCACTCGGGGCCGGTTGGAACCCGCTTTTGGTAGAAGCTTTTCCCACTCGCTCCGTCGGGATAGCGCTCCATGGTTATTGGGCGGCCTTGCACCGTGCGCATGAGCGGTTCAGCTACCGCAAGGTAGTAGTGGACGAGGTCGAGCTTGGTGGCCTTGATGGTGTTGAAGAACACCTTGGCGGGGTTGGTAACGCGCACGAGTCGGCCGGCGACCTCAACGTCGACGAAGTCTCCGGTGCTCACCCGATGCATCGTAGGTTTCCCGGCACGGGGTACGGTCTAGCGGTGGTCACCGGGCTCCGAACAAGCGTGAACCTGATGCCCGAAGCATCGGTCGCAGAGATCGTCGATCTGGCTGTGCTGGCCGAGCGACTGGGCTACGACCGTTGCTGGGTCTACGACGAAGGACTGGCCACGAGGGATGTCTACGTCACCATGACCGCCATCGCCGGGGCCACTCGCCGCATCGAAATCGGTCCGGGAATCACCAATGCCTACACCCGGCATCCGGCGACCACGGCGACCGCGATGGCGTCGCTCGATGAGTTCTCCGGCGGACGCGCGTTCGTGGGTATCGGGGCCGGCGGCAGCCTCACCCTCGGGCCCCTCGGCGTCGATCGAAGCAAACCCTTGGGGGCGGTGCGCGATCTGATCACGATGTGCCGAGCGCTCTTCGGAGGCGAGCCGATCACCGCAACGTCGACGATCGGATCCCTGCACAACGCCACGCTCGGTTTCGCTCGGCCGGACCTACCAATCTGGCTCGCCGGCCGCGGCCCGAAGATGTTGGCCCTCGGCGGGGAACTGGCCGACGGGGTGATGCTCGACTTCCTGCACGAAGACGCCATCGCCGACGCCGTTGACCTCGTTCGGGCCGGCGCGGCGCGGAGCGGCAACGTACCGACGCTCTGCTACTCGACCCTGGTTGTGACCGACGACGACACGCTCGATATGGTTCGTCCGCATATGACCTACCGACTTGTCGACTCCCAACCCGAAGTTCGTGCTCGCATCGGTATGTCCGACGATGATCGAGAAGCGGTGCGAGCGGCGATGGCCGGAGGGCTGGCGGCTGCTGGCCAATTGGTGAAAGACGAATGGGTGCTTCCCTTCGTCATCTCCGGTTCGACGAACGAGTGCGTCAAACAGATTCGCACCATTCACGAACGACATGGGGTCAACGAGTTCATGCTTCCCGTCCTTGAGCTTCCCGAAGCAGCCGACTACATCACCCGCGTGGCGAGAGTCCTCGACGAGGTGCGGTCATGAGTGAATTCGATGCCGACGCCATTTCGGCTCGCCTCGATCCGGACATGCGGTCGCTGCTGGAAGTGATTCCGTTTGGTGCAGTCAGCCTTGACAACCTTGAGCTGTCGAGGTCAACACTGATCGCCCCGGTCGATCCGGCCAGTCTTTCCGACGCCGTGGAACGGCGAACGGTGCTCGTGCCCGGACCCGAGGGAAGTCCCGATGTGGCGCTCCGAATCCATCGGCCGACCGTCGTAAACGGCTCGATGGGCGCGATGGTGTGGATGCA
>JAYSTV010000071.1:0-4299 GCA_043719425.1 Acidimicrobiia bacterium
CTGGTCGCATCGAACGGGAAGTCTCGCGCGCTTCGGGTCAGCGGTCGGGGCGACGCAGGATCACGGCGGTTCCGGCCCCCAGGCCAAGGTCCGATGCGGCCGGGCGCCGGTCGAGACAGACGGCGAGCATGCCGTAGGAGTCCGTCACCAAACCGATCGCGCCGGTGCCGATCGAGGCGTAGGTCGAGGCCAGATGCGCGGTGCGGGTGCTGGCCCCGAACTCCAAGGAGATCGCGTCGCCGAGGTCGGTGATCTCGGCGGGGTCCACGTTGAGCTGCGCGTTGCCGAACCGGTCGACCCAGAGCACCTCGGCATGCACCGCACCGTCGTCGTCGCGGCGGGTGAGGGGAACCATGCCAGGGACGAGTCCGGCGGCATCGATCGTCGGACCGAACTCGGTCAAATCCGTTCCCGTCGACAGAAGGGCGGCGACGGGAGCGAAGATGTCGCGCCCGGCAAAGGTGGGGCCGGGTGCGCTCAGGTGATGCTCGTCGTTGGTGAGTTCGACAGCTCGGGTGGCTCCGCCGAGCATGGCCACGGCCGGGGCGAGGAGACCGTTGTCCGGCCCCACGAACACCATTGGCCCGGCCTCAACAGCAATGGCTCGACGCAGTGTGCCCACGCCCGGATCGACCACGGCCAGCACAACCCCATCGGCTAGATACTGGACGGCCCGCACCAGCGTGAGCGACCCCGCCCGGACATCGTGGGCGGGCACGTCATGACTCACGTCGATGACGACGGTGTCAGGCGCCAATTGGCGCACGACGGAGCGACACACCCCCACGAACTCGTCGGCCAGGCCGTAGTCGGTGAGGAAGGAGATGGTTGCAGCGGCCATGGAGCCACCGAGGCTACGGGTCAGGTGGCGATATGGAACGCGTGTCTGATGAAGGCACCGGCGCGAGCGAGGGCGTCGTCGCTCTCGGGGAGCTGGCCAAGGGCGCTCTGGAACACGTGCTGCATTTCCGGGAACACCTCAAGAGTGACGGCCACGCCGGCGCGGGCGGCATTGACGGCGAGGCGGGTCGAATCGTCGAGCAACACCTCGTGGCCACCGACCTGGATCAGGAGGGGGGCAAGGCCGTGCAGGTCGGCGTAGATCACGCTGGCCAACGGCGACCGGACGTCGGCGCCCGCCAGGTACATCTGCCCCACGTCGAACATCGTCTGGCGCTCGATCATCAGGTCGACGCCAACGTTCATGTCCATCGACGTGCCCACCCCTTCGAGGTCGGTCCACGGAGAGAATAGGACCCCGGCCGCCGGTTGTGGCAGGCCGGCGTTGCGCGCCGAGACGAGCGTGGCGATCGTGAGCCCGCCGCCGGCGGAGTCGCCGGAGATCACGATCGACGCAGCCGGTACGCCTTCGTCGAGCAAGGCCCTGTACGCCGCCACGGCGTCGTCCACCGCGGCCGGGAACGGATCTTCTGGCCCCATCCGGTAGTCAAAGTTCATCACCCGGCAACCCGCCGCGACACCAATCCCACCGCCGAGCTTGATGTGGGTATCGACGGTGTTCATCACGTAGCCACCACCATGGAGGTAGAGGACAACATGGTCGGTGCTGGCGCCGGCGGGATCGAGCTGCAAAGTTCGGCGGCCAGCCAACGTGCGCTCAGTGACGGTGACGCCGTCACGGCCAACCCCGATCATTTGCATCGTCATTTCCGAGCCGGCTCGCATCTCCTCGATCGTGCGCAGGGTGTCCGAGGTCCCGATGGTGGCGTCGCGGAACTGGCGGACCATGACGTGAAAGGCATCGGCTTCGGGACTGGCCACCACGGACTCGATTCGTTTGTACTCACCGGCCGGACATTCCGGCGGCTCGCACGATACCGACGTTGCCGGCGGCGCGCTTCACCGCTTCAGCGCTTCGTCGTTCGCTTCTTTGTCGGGCGCTTGACAGAAGGCTTCTTCGTCGTGGCCTTGCTTGACGTTGCTGCCTTCGCCGAGGTGGCCGCCGCGACCGGGCGCGGCCCGAGGTCCACCCCGTCGTCGGCCAGGAGCCACACCCGGTCGACGGTCCAACACCGAGTGGAGGGGTCCTCGTTGGGATCGATTCGGAGCTCGTTAATGCGTCCCGCCCACGACGCCCCGTCGACCCCGAGCGGACCGATACCGGTTTCGCCAAGATCGAACGAAACGGTCGGTTCGTTGTTGTACACGACGATGTCCTTGGAGACATGACGTTTGTTCCCGGCATCGCGCCACACCACGCGCATGTTCATTCCGCCGCCGGGACCGAAGGCCAACGAGAACGGTCCGGTCTGATGCAGCGCCACGACAAGTCGATGAAAGCGATCACCGTCGACGAAGCCCGTCGGCAAACGCATAGTGAACGCGGCGTCGCCGGTCGACCCCGATACGTTCGCGTTGCAGGCGCGCAGTAAACCGCCCGAAATCGACGATGCCGATGTGCCGGTGGTGGTCGCATCGACATCATCGAAGTCCCACGCGTTGCCCGCCCAGGTGGCGTAGTCGCGGCTGTCGTCGGGTACGGGTGATGGACGACGGTCAGTTCGTTCCTCGACGGGTTCCGACCCTCTCGGAACAAGGCGAACCCAATCAAGGTCGAGGCGGCCTGCGCCGAGCGGGAAGAGCAAGCGGAGTCCGACCACGCGACCGGCCCACGGAGCCGCCAGACCGGGATCCCCCGGCACCGGGACCAGCGCCGTGTCGTAGGTCTGCATTCCGGGACTGGCGGTGAGCGCGGTGCCGCCCTGGCAGGTTTCATTGGCCGCCGCGCACGTGTGCCAGAGGGCAATGACCGGTTGCATCACACTCACGTTCAGACGAAACACGAGGCGTCCGTAGCGTGAGGCGTCGATCGGACTGATGGTTCCCTCACGACCCTGGGGGATGGCGCCGGGAACACCCGGCCAGAGCAGCGAGACCCAGCCTGCACCGTTCAATTCGGCACCAAGCCGTCCGCCGTCGAGCGACGGATTGGCCACCTTCATCGTGAGCGATGTGGCCAGCGGGACATCTTCGGAATTCGCGTAGTCAAGCGCATCACCGAACCGGTCGACAAAGAAGTCCGATGAAGACTGTCCGCGAGCCGTCGGCGGGTTGAACACCGAAGCGGAAATGATAAGCGCGCTGAGGAAAACGGTTCCGATGGTCTTGTTCATAGCTATCCCAGCTCGCGTGCTCGTTCTGTCGCGGCACCAATCGCTTCGATGAACGCGCTCCGCACGCCTCGTTCTTCCAGCGCCCGAAGGCCGGCCGCCGTCGTCCCGCCCGGCGACGTGACGTTCGCTCGCAGCGTGGCGGCCTGATCACCCGCGTGCACCAACATCTGCCCGGCACCGGCGATGGTCTGATGGGCGAGGGTTACGGCGACGGAGCGAGGGATGCCTTGGGCCACCGCTCCGTCGACGAGCGCTTCGGCCACGAGAAAGACATACGCCGGCCCCGATCCGGACAACCCCGTCACGGCATTCAGCAGCGACTCGCTTACCCGCTCGACCACGCCCACCGCGCCAAGAATCTCAGCCGCCCAATCGAGGTCGACGGCCGTCGCCGACGCGCCCCCCGCAATGGCCGACGCCCCCCGGCCCACGAGCGCCGGGGTGTTCGGCATCGACCGGATGACCGGCGTGCCGTCGGCCAACGCCGCTTCGATAGAGGCGATCGTGACGCCCGCAGCAATCGACAGCACCCGGCCCACATGGCCAGCCAGCTCGGCACACACCGCGGCAACGGTTTGCGGCTTCACCGCAACGAGCGCGCCGTCGATCCGGGGGTGCGCGGCCAATGCAGTGGCGATCGACGTCACCACGGCCACGCTATGAGCGCTCCGCACCTCCTCGGCGCGAACGGCGTCAGGCTCCACGACGACGACTTCGCCGGGCGTGGTCCACCCAGCCTTGAGCAACCCACCGAGCAGGGCCTCGCCCATCTTCCCGCCACCAACCACCAGAAGCTTCGTCATGCCCCCACCCTACGAAACCCAGTCCAGGCCTGTCTCACCAACAAAATCGGAAAGCCCGGAGGCTGTGCTCGATCGTCGCCGCACCATTCTCACCACAAAAATCGGAAAGCCCGAAGGCTGTGCTCGATCGTCGCCGCACCATTCTCACCACAAAAATCAGAAAGCCCGGAGGCACACCAAATGGTTCGCACTTCCCCGAACGAACCATCCAGCAGACGCCACCGGACTTCCTGTGAAGAGCAAGCTATCGATCGTCACTTCACCATGCAAGAGGGCCGGGCAATTCCCTCGCTCGCGGCGTCCCGGCGCGTCAGAAGCGGCTCGGGAAACCAATCCGGCCGGCCGTCGGATAACACTCTTCG
>JAYSTV010000701.1:0-4614 GCA_043719425.1 Acidimicrobiia bacterium
CCCACCAGACGCTGCTCGCTCCCGGGTCCCAGCGCGATGCGCTCGATGCCTTCGGCCGGGTTGACACCTCGGAGTATCGCGACCTTCGCGTCGCCAGGAGGTCGCTCCTCACCGACCGCGACGCCCTGGGTGGCGACGAACGGGCCCGGGCCCGCGAGATCGACCTGCTCGGCTTCCAAGTCCGCGAGTTGGCCGACGCAGCGGTGAGCGATCCTGACGAAGATGGCGCCCTCGAAGCCGAGGAAGAGGTCCTGACCGGCCTCCAGGCCCACCGTGAAGCGCTCGTCGGAGCAACCGCGCTGTTGGGCGATGACGACGGCATCCTTACCCAACTCGGGACAATCCGTCAGCTCCTCGGCGCCAAGGCGGCGTTTGCCGATGCCGTGAGCCGGGTCAAGAGCGCAGCGACCGACCTTGACGATCTCGGCGCGGAACTGAGCGCCCGACTTACCGACCTCGACGAAGATCCGGCTCGATTGACCGAATTGCGTCAGCGTCGCCATCTCCTTCGACAGCTGCGGCGCAAATATGGCGAAACGTTGGCCGACGTGATTGCGTTCGAAACCGATGCCAACGCCCGACTCGCCGAACTGCGTCGCCATGACGAACGAGCGGCAGCCATCGAGACCGAGCTGGGGCGCGCCGTCGTGGCTGAGCGGAAGGCTCGAGATGGGGTTGCTGCGGCTCGTCGCCGGGCCGCTGGGCCGTTCGCCGAAGCGGTCGGCGCGCATTTGCGACGACTCGCTCTGGCCAACGCTCGTTTTTGCGTTGAGGTGCACGTCAACGAGCATCCCGATGACTCAGCCGACCGCGGTTCGAGCGATTCGAAAGTTGCGTTTCTGTTCTCGGCGAACCCGGGTTCCGACGTTGCGCCTTTGGCCAAGGTTGCCTCGGGCGGAGAGTTGGCCCGTGTGATGCTGGCCCTGCAGCTGGCACTGCTCGACGCCAACGTTTCCGAAGCGGGGCATTCGACGTTGATTTTCGACGAAGTCGACGCAGGAATCGGGGGCGAGACAGCCCTCTCCGTTGGCGACGCCTTGGCCGAGCTAGGGACCCGTCGCCAAGTATTGGTCGTCACCCACCTTGCCCAGGTGGCGGCGTCGGCCGACGCTCAGGTCCATGTCCGCAAGACGATCGACAAGGGACGCGATGGGTCGGCGATGACGTCGACCGTCGTTACGGTGCTGTCCGAAACTGACCGAGTGGAGGAGGTGGCGCGGATGCTGGCGGGCGACCCGGCTAGCCCGGCGGCGCTACGACACGCCGAAGACTTGCTCGGCGCCCGCCGTTCCCGGCGGGGCGCGGGGGGAGCGGGTGGCGCGGCGAAGGCGGTTCGCACCAAACGGGACACAACAACGCCGACCAAGGTGCCCCGGTCCCGACGAACGGGCTCGTAGTGGCTGGCCTCACCATCGATCAACGCCTGTCGGCGGGGGTCAGCGGGGTTGCCCGGCCGGGCCGTCGAACGAAGGAGCTGACCAAGACCCTCGAGCCGGGTCAGATCGCGGTGATTGATCATGCGGACCTCGATCGCGTCGCAGCCGAGGGACTGGTGGCCGCCGGCGTTGGTGCCGTAATCAACGCGGCGGCGTCGATCACCGGTCGATACCCCAACGTTGGTCCGCTGCTCCTCGCCGCCGCCGGGATTCCCTTGCTCGACTCGGTCGGTGCGAATGTGCTCGACCGCGTCGTTGACGGGGAAAGCGTGGTGCTCGATGGCAACGCCGTTCGGAACGGCCGCGGTGAACTGTTGGGCGAAGGAGTACGCCAAACGATGTCGTCGCTCGACGTTCAAGTCGAAGCAGCGAAGGCCACGATCAGCGTGGAGCTCACTCGCTTTGCCGAAAACACCCTGGCGTACATGCAGGCCGAACAGTTCCTCCTGCTCGACACCCCGACGCTCCCCGACTTACGAACGTCGTTTCGTGGCCGCCACGCGCTGATCGTCGTTCGCGGTGATCAGTTCAAAGAAGACCTTCGCGCGCTGCGGGCGTACATCGCCGACATGAACCCCGTGATCATCGCCGTCGACGGCGGAGCTGATGCGGTGCTCGCGAACGGGCTGAAGCCGTCGGTCATCATCGGCGACTTCGACTCGGTGTCGAGCGAATCGTTGCGCTGCGGGGCTGAGCTCATCGTGCATGCATACCCGGACGGACGGGCGCCGGGCGGAGACCGTCTGCTCGTTGAAGGCGTTGAGTTCGTGACGTGGGCCATGGCCGGCACAAGTGAAGACATTGCCATGCTTCTCGCCTTTGAACTTGGAGCCGAACTCATTGTGGCCGTGGGCACGCACGTGAACCTTGTTGATTTTTTGGACAAAGGCCGGCCGGGGATGGCCTCAACGTTTCTGGTCCGGTTGAAGGTCGGGCCGATCCTGGTGGACGCCAAGGGGCTGAACCAGCTGTACGAACATCGGGTGCGAAAGCGCGACGTGACCTTGCTGGTCCTCACCGCCATGGTCGCTCTCGTGTTCGTACTCGCCCTCTCGCCCCCATTTCAGTTGTTCTGGGATTCGCTGTGGATCTCGCTACGCGAATGGCGACGATGACCGCCGTCGTCGCTCGCTCGGGTCGCTCGATGATGGTCCGACCGAAGTCCGTGGAGTCAGAGCATGCGGCCGGTACGTTGGGGCCGGGTGCTTTGCGGTGATTAACCTCCGATTCCACATCGTTTCATTGGTCGCCGTGTTCCTGGCATTGGCAATCGGTATTGCCGTTGGGGCCACGGTCGTTGATCAGGGGCTGGTGTCCCAGTCACAACGCCGTATTGCTGCGCTCGACTCGACCTTGCAAGACCGAGCGGTCACCATTGCGGCGCTACGCAAGGAGCGAACCGCGGCGGAGCGTTTTGAGGTCGAGGCCGAGCCGCGGATGGTCAAAGGTCGCTTGAATGTCACTCCGGTTCTGCTTGTATCCGACGCGGCGATCGATTCTCGCCGTCTCGCCGACCTGACGGGCACGCTCCGTGCAGCGGGCGCCAGAGTGGTAGGTACACTTACTATCGGTCGAGCCCTTACCGCTTCGACGCCGACCGACCTGACCCGCGCTCGCCTGGCCGTGTCGGCAACTTCGACACGACCAGAAACCGTTCAATTCCTGCTGCGGGAGCGGGTCATCGCAGCGATCGCTCGACCGTCGGATCTCGTTCCCCTCCAACCGGTTGTCGAGGCTGGATTCGTCGACCGTCGTGACCCCGAGGGCGGGGTGTTCCCGGACGTGATCCCGGACGGCACGCGGGTGGTGTTTGTTCACCAGGCACCCTCCAACGCGGCGGTCGAACTCGTCGGAGCGTTCCTTGGTCGGTTGGCCGAGAGTGGAACGCCAACGGTGGTGGTTGGGTCGCTCGACGATCCGATTGTCGGTCGAGTGCGTGAGGTTCCATCGCTGGCCGGACGGATCGCCTCGGTTGACAACGTTGAGACTCGTGCCGGGCGAGTGGCTACCGTGTACGCCCTTGAAGATCTTGCCCGGGGTCGGTCCGGGAGTTACGGCCAGGGCGACGGAGCCGAGCGACTGATTCCGGCGGCATAGCCGGTGCCTTTCGCCCGCCCGGTGGTGGCGCTCGTTCCGGCCCACAACCGCGCTGATTCGATTGGTGCAACGGTGGAGGCGCTTTTGTCGCTGGCCGACGTGGACGTGGTCGTTGTGATCGACGATGGGTCCGACGACAAAACGGGCGCGTGTGCGGCGGCTGTTGACGAGAGTTGCACGGTGCTTCGTTTACCTGTGAACGTGGGCAAGGGCGGCGCTATCCGTGCGGGCGTCGAGGCGACGCCCGACGCCGGTACCTACCTGTTGATCGACGCTGACCTCGGCCGTACTGCCGGGATAGCCGAAGCGCTTCTCGGACCGTTGGCGGCCGACGAAGCCGATCTGGTGATCGGCCTGCCCACGGTCGCCGCCGGCGCTCGGGGCGGGTTCGGTCGGGTCAAGGGGCTGGCTGGCGACGGTATCAAGGCGGCCTGCGGCTTCGTCGCCGCCGCGCCCCTGTCCGGTCAACGTGCCGTCCGCGCCGACGTGCTTCGCCAGCTGTCGCTCGCCGATCGCTTCGGCCTCGAGACGGCGATGACGATCGACGTGGTTCGGGCCGGCGCGCGGGTTTTGGAGGTGCCGGTCGACTTCGATCATCGCCACACGGGCCGCACCCTGGCTGGGTTCGCCCACCGGGGCCACCAGGGGGCAGATATCGTCCGAGCGTTGTGGTCGCGTCGGACCACCGGGCTCTTTCGACGGGCGTTGATGGTCGTCTCCGCTTTGCTCTTTCTGGTCGTGGCCTTGGTCCGATCATCGGGGTTTGAGCCGACGAGCGTGGCCCCGACCGGGCCGGCCAGCCGGGTTGTGGTGTTTGGCGTTCCTCGCTTGGCGCTCGACGATCTGGGGTCGGGGAACACGCCGAACATCGATCGTCTGGTGTCGACCGGGGCCTTGGCCGCGACCAGCGTGCGCACGCTGGCCGGGCGCCCGTCGTCGGTTGAGTCCTACGCCACGCTCGGCGCCGGAGGACGGGTCCGGGCCGCCGACGCGGCGGCCGACGCCTACGGGGCCGACGACGACGTTGGGTTGCTGAAGGCCTCGGAGGTGGCGGCGCTCCGAACGGGCCGAACGTCGAACG
>JAYSTV010000072.1:0-1764 GCA_043719425.1 Acidimicrobiia bacterium
TTGCGTTGGGCGCGTGCCGTTCTTGGCAATAACGATCTCAATCGGGACCGGGTCGCCAACGGTTTGCCGGCGCTCGACACCCTCACCACGAAATGGGCCAGCGTGATCGATCCGGTGCCGTCGTTTCGCGAGATCACCGGAGTCCGCGGGGCCATGGTTCCCACCAGTCCCTTCTACCGCGGGCTCGGGCGGCTCCTCGGCATGGATGCCATCGACGCCAGCCGCGGGAGCAACTCGTTGGCCGACTCGCTCGATGCCGCCCGTCAACTCATTGCGGGCGGCGCCCAGTTCGTGCACGTTCATACCAAGGTCACCGACGAAGCCGGGCATACGAAGAACCCGCACGCCAAGCAGGCGGCCGTGGAGTGGTGCGACGCCCAGCTCGCGGCCCTGCTCGAGCCACCGTTTCGTGACTGGGTCGTCGCGGTGACCGGCGATCACGCCACGCCGGCTTCGGGCGGTGTGCTCCATTCCGGCGATCCGACGCCGTTCGTGGTCGTGGGGCCGTCGGTCAGGCCTGATGAGGTCTCGGTATTCGGTGAACTGACGACTCGCCGTGGCGCGCTTGGCGTGATCGGCGCATCCGACGTTCTTCCGCTTCTGTGCTCGCACGCCAACCGACCGCGCTTTCTCGGCCACCGACCCTCGCCGTATCCAACCGTCGCCCTTCCCGACGAACCGATCCCATTCCGCTGAGGTGCCACTGAATCCTCAGATGTATTGTCGGCGGGGTGGCTCTTCCCGATGACTTTCCGACCGCCGGCGACTTCACTCCGCCGGAGCACCTGATTGACACGTTGGCGGAAGTCGATCGGCTGTACGCCACGGTGGTGGCGCCGCTCGAAGAAGGGCTCGCCCATCGCTTCGCCGGGGTCGACGACTACCTCGACACCGACGGGCGGCTCCATCCCGAGATCTGGGAAGCGCGCCGCCACATCATGCGGGCATCGGGGGCCGCCGGGCTCTACGGAGCCTTTCTGCCGAGCCGGATCGGTGGTCGTGACTATGACCGGGAGGACATGCTCTGGATCGAAGAGCGGGTGTACAGCTACGGCCTGCGTCTGAATCCCGCGTTGCTGTCGTGGAGTGAAGGGGCAACTCCCCGGGTGATCTTCGCCCATGACCACCATCGCGAAGAATTCACCCTTCCTCTCGTCCGCGGCGAGAAGACGGCGTTCCACGCCATCACCGAGCCGGGCGCTGGATCGAACCTGTTCGACATGAAGACCAACGCGGTGCAGCGCGACGGCGACTGGGTCCTCAACGGGCACAAGGCGTACATCACCAACGCGTTCGAAGCCGATGTGGCCCAGGTGTTGGCGGTGACCCACCCGGGCAACGGGCGCCGCAGCTTCACGTACTTTCAGTTCGACACCCACGAGGCCCGAGCTCGCGGGTTCTCGACCGGCAAGGTGTACCAAACGATGTTCAACGACGGCATCACTGGCGAGGTGATGTTCGACGACCTCGTGCTCCCCGCTGAATCCGTCATTGGCGAGGTCGGTGGCGCCTTCGACATTGCGATGGCGTCGATCAACTGGACCCGCATGCGACGCGGCGGCATGTGTTCTGGTTGGGGCCAGTTGCTCATTCACCGGATGGTCGAGCGGGCAAAGAGTCGGGTGATCGGTGGCAAACCGCTTGGCGCCAATCAGGGCATTGCCTGGATGGTCGCCGACAGCTACGCCGACTGGATGATGGCTCGCTCGCTCTCGCTCTCGGTGGCCCGCGAACTCGATCATCCCGGCCCGTGGTGGAAGACCC
>JAYSTV010000073.1:0-1760 GCA_043719425.1 Acidimicrobiia bacterium
CGCACCATCTACTACGAAACGTTCGACGGACTCACCGTCATCGAGCAACTCGAACTCCAGGCAACGGCCGAACGCCAGGGAGCCAACGCCTGGAAGTCGGTTGCGCTCACTCCCGGTCTGAGCCCCCACGTGCTCGAAGAACTGGCAACTTGCTCGCGGCTCGAAGAAGCGTCGGCCGATCTTCTCGACAAGCTGTTGGCCAAATCATCTGCGAGCGCAGAAGCGCAACCCTGATGGAGATCACCGACTTCGCCATGGAGTTCTTCAGTCTCCGTGGCAAGAACGCCATCGTCACCGGCGGCAACAGCGGCCTCGGCCAAGCGTTCGCCCTCGCCCTCGCCAAAGGCGGGGCCAACGTGTTTGTGCCCAGCCTCATCGACGACGACGGATCGATGAAGGCGTTGATCGAAGCCGAAAGTGTTGGCTACGAGTTCCTCTCCGCCGACATCACCACGCCCGGCACGCCGAAGGTGATCATCGAGGCCTGCGTCGAACGATTCGGCTCCATCGACATCTTGATCAACAGCGCCGGCATCTGTCCCATGGACGAGGTGCTCGAGTTCGGCCGCGAAAAGTGGGACGCAACCGTGCAGGTCAACCTCACCGCGGCGTTCGAGATGAGCTACGAAGCGGCAAAGCACATGGTTCCGCAAACGAGCGGAAAGATCATCAACATCTGCTCGATGTTCAGCTTTCTCGGCGGTCGGCTTTCGCCCGCCTACGCGGCAACGAAGCACGGCATCGCCGGCCTCACCAAGGCGTACTGCGACGAGTTAGCCATGCACAACATCCAGGTGAACGGCATCGCTCCCGGCTACTACGCAACTGCCATCACCACGAATACACGAAGCAATCCCGTCACCAACCAGCGCGTGCTCGATCACATCCCGGCCGGCCGATGGGGCGAGACGATGGACCTCATGGGTACCGTCGTGTTTCTGGCCAGCCGAGCTTCGGACTATGTGAACGGCCACGTGCTCTGCGTCGACGGCGGCTATCTCGTCCGGTGAAGGGTCCCTTCGTCGTCGGTGTCGACTGCGGCACGCAAAGCGCCAAGGTCGTGATCTTCGATGCCAGCGGCACGGTGGTCGCTCGAGGTGATCAGCCACTGCGTCCCATGCATCGGCCGCGTCATGGCGTGGTCGTCCATCCCGACGACGATCTGTGGACGGCCACGGCGGCTGCGTGCCAAGCCGCTCTCCGCATGTTCGCCGGTGATCGGTCGGACATCGTCGCCATCGGTCTGTGCCCGATCCGGTGTTGTAAGGCGTTTCTCGACGCCCACGGTGAGCTCATCGAGCCGCTAATGAGCTGGATGGATGATCGTGCCTATCGGCCCTATACGCCGACCGATCCCTCGTTTCGCTACGCCACCACGTCGTCGGGCTACCTCGCCCATCGCTTCACCGGCGAGTTCCGCGACACGGCCGCCAACAACATCGAGATGCAGTGGCCCATCGACGCCGACACGTGGCGGTGGAGCGATGACTCAACGCGCTACGACGTGGCCGGCGTCCCCAAGGACCACTTGTTCGAACTGCAAATGCCCGGCGACGTGATCGGTCGGCTGACCGAGCGTGCGGCAACCACTACTGGCTTTCCCGAAGGCGTTCCCGTTGTCGCCACAGCGAACGACAAGGCCGTCGAGATGCTGGGCGCCGGACCATTGCGCGACGGAACCGCATTGGTCTCCCTGGGAACGTACATCGCAGCGATGATGCCGGGAACCGTGTTTCACCGCTCCCCCACGTCGTTTTGGA
>JAYSTV010000074.1:0-4288 GCA_043719425.1 Acidimicrobiia bacterium
CTGGTCGAACAGAGCACGAGACCGGCCACGCGTGACGGATGTCGGTGTGCGGTGAGCTGCGCCACGGCGCCGCCCATGGAGTAGCCGGCGATCACCGCTCGATCGATAGCAAGCGCGCTGAGTACCGCTTCGACATCGTCGGCCATGTCCTCGAAACGAACGGGTCCGCGGGGACGTATGCCGCGACCATGACCGCGGGCGTCGATGGCAATCACCCGGCCGACGTTGCGCAGGCCGCCGTAGACGGTGAAGAAATTCAAGTCTGCGGTGACAGTCCAGCCGTGGAGCAACACGATCGGTAGCCGATCATCGGGACCCGGCTGATCGCGCACGAACGTGACGCCGCGGCTGGGCAACTCCAGATACCGACCCGGGGGCAGGACCGGTTCCGTGTCGCTCTCTTGGGTAGCCGTTGCTGTCGCCATCATCAGTCAAGTCTGGCGCGCGTACCGCGCATCGCTAACGCGGACCGCGGGCAAGGGTGAGGGCCGCGTCGATGAGCGCCAGGTGACACGGTGCGGCGAGCAGGTTTCCCCGGAGGTCCATGGTGAAAGGATCGGCATGCGTGGACCCGAGGTGAAGGGGGCCGAGAAAGGCAACAAGTGATTCCATGCGTGCGTGCGCTTCTTCCCAGCGACCCGCATTGCCAAGCGCGCTGACCATCGTGAACGACGCCCAGAGGTCGGCGCCCTGCCCCGGAGGGAAGCCGTCGTCGACGTGGGGCAGGTGGCGGTGCAGGAAAGGCCACTCGGTGAGCTGCGCGTCGGCCTGGTCGAGGGTGACTATCCGACGGCGTTCGGCGTCGCGATCGTCATCACCGGGCATCGCTGGAGGATTCGTCCGAAGCCACGCGATGACGGCGGCGTCGGTGGTGTCGTCGCCATCACCGGGGCCACCCGAGCGACGCCAACCGGCACTGTCCTGCTGACCAAAGAGGCCGTTCGTGGACAGCCACGTGGAGCGGTCATCGGCGGCGCGCTGCCACTCGGCCAAACGAAGGTCGAGCGGATCTTTTCGACGACCAGTGCTCACCATTGCGGTGAGCGCGGCCCGCACGCCAAGCGCGGACTCGACGTGATGTTGGGGCCGGGCCCGGCTGTCCCAGCGACCGTGATCGGCGCGATGACCTTCAGCCGTGAGCCATTGCGCCAAACGCTCCAGCTGGGGCCACGCCCGGTTGGCGTCGAGCACGAGGCTCACCTGCGCCATGGCCCCGAGGTCGAAGCCAACGTCGACCGAGTTGCCGATGCGCACTGGCCCGTGACCCTCCCAGCCCGGCAGGGCGAGCTCCTCTTCGGAGCCCGGCCGCTCACCACTGGCGCGGTAGGCGGGGCTCAGCGGAAACTCGTCGGTCGCCCGCTCTTCGAGCCAATGTCGAGTGGCGTCAGCCAGGTCGCGTCGGCCCAGCCGTTCCCACGTGAGCACCGCCGCGGCGTTGTCTCGCAGCCATGCGTAGCGCTCGTCGATGTTGCGTTCGTTGCCCGTGCGGGCCGGGAGCGACGTGGTTGCCGTCCGACGAAGCGCACCGGTCGATCGATCGGTGAGCAGCCGCAGAGCCATGGCGCTGCGTCGGGCGGCGGCGGCGAAAGGACCGTCGACGTCGAGGTTGTCGAGCTCTCGATGCCACCAGTTCTCGAACCGGGTCCGCTCGTCGAGTGCTTCGGTGACTGTGGGCGGGACGAACTCGGCTCGGTCATGGACAACGCCGCGGTCGTCGGTGGTGGTGATCGTGTAGACGAGTCGCTCGCCGAGCGCGACTGGGACCTCGGCGTTGATACTCGGCCCGCGAACGGTGAGGCTGCCAAACGCGACGCCGTCGGACCATCGTGAGACGCGGCGTGGTTCGCCGAACCGGTCGCCAGGAGTGACCTGCAAGGTCACGGTGGGGTGGCCGCTCCGACCCGTAAGTACACGTACGAGTACGCCGTTGACGAGATGGTCGGCGACCTCCACGGTTCCGTCGCGGTCGCGCACGATCGTGGAGACGACGGGCGCACCCGAGGGCGACATGGTCTGCTCGCCGTCGCCGTGGCGAAGCGCGGGAGTTACCCGAACCGCGCCGCCACGGTCTTCGTCGAGAAGAGAGAACAGTGAAGCGGGAGCGTCGAGCTCGCCAGGACTCCACCAATCGATGGTGGCGTGCCCATTGACAAGTGCGACCGTGCGACGGTCCCCAATGGCGGCGTGCGAGCCAAGTTTCACGTGGTGATGGAGATGACCTCGACGCGGAGCTTGCCGCGGGGAGCTTCGTACTCCACGATGGCGCCGACGACATGTCCGTGGAGCGCGGCGCCGAGGGGCGAGGTGGGCGACATGACATCCATGCCTTCGCGTCGTTCCTCGATCGAGCCGTAGAGGTAGGTCACGGTTTCGTCGTCGGCATCGCCTTCGTAGCGAATCTCGACGACGACCCCAGGGCTCACCGATGACGAGTCGATCGACTCGACAATCTCGGCGGAGTCGAGGATGGCGAGAATCTGCTTCATCCGCCCATCCATCTTTCCCTGTTCCTCTTTGGCGGCGTGGTAGTCGCCGTTCTCCTTGAGATCGCCGAGCTCGCGGGCCGCTTCGATACGGCGGGCGATGTCGATCTTGCCGCGGGTGGAAAGGTCGTCGAATTCGGTCTTGAGGCGGGTAAATGCTTCAAGGGACAGCTTGGTCTTCACTCCCACAGGTTACCGGGTCCCTAGGCTGATGGTCCGTGAGTACCGCTACCTCGTCCACCCCCCGTGCCCATCGTGTTGCTGTCCTCGGCGGTGACGGCATTGGTCCCGAGGTGACCGCCGAGGCACTCAAGGTGGTGGCGGCGTCTGGCATTTCGTTGGACACCGTCGACTACGACCTTGGCGGACGACGCTACGCCCGCACCGGAGAGATCCTTCCCGACGAGGTGCTCGCCGAACTGCGTGGCTTCGATGCCATTTTGCTGGGAGCGATCGGAACGCCGGCGGTGGCGCCGGGCATCCTCGAACGAGGCCTGCTGCTCAAGATGCGCTTCGAGCTTGACCTCTACATCAACGAGCGGCCGTTCCTCTATCCATCGAACAACGTCGACTGCATCGTGATTCGCGAGAACACCGAAGGGACCTACGCGGGTGAAGGAGGCTTTCTGCGCCGCGGCACCCCGCACGAGGTGGCGACGCAGGGGAGCGTGAATACGCGCATGGGCGTGGAGCGGTGTGTGCGTCATGCCTTCGCGCTGGCGGCGACCCGTGAGCGCAAGCACCTCACCCTCGTGCACAAGACGAACGTGCTTCAGTTCTCCGGCGATCTCTGGCAGCGCACGTTCAACGAGGTGGCGGCTGAGTACTCGCAGGTCACGACGGCCTACAACCACATCGACGCGGCGTGTATCTATTTCGTCGAGTCACCGCAGCGCTACGACGTGATCGTGACCGACAACCTCTTCGGCGACATCATCACCGATCTGGCTGGAGCGGTGAGCGGCGGC
This sequence comes from Acidimicrobiia bacterium, assembly GCA_043719425.1. Classification (GTDB taxonomy): domain Bacteria; phylum Actinomycetota; class Acidimicrobiia; order Acidimicrobiales; family JANYDT01; genus JANLQX01. The sequence continues at coordinate 3,452 of JAYSTV010000074.1, forward strand.
GTCGGTCTGGCGTCGTCGGCCAATCTCAATCCAGCTCGCACGGGCCCGTCGATGTTCGAGCCCGTACACGGCTCGGCCCCCGACATCGTGGGCACAGGCAAGGCCGACCCGCGAGCGGCGATCATCAGCGCGGCGATGCTGCTCGAGTTCCTCGGCGAGGCCGACGCGGGTGGTCGTATGCGAGCCTGCGTGAATGCCACGCTGGCGCCGTGTGCGGCGATGCCCGCCGGTCCGACAACGGCGATCGGTGACTATCTCGCGGCGGCCGTGGCGGCGACGACGGCCACCGCCAACAGCTGATCGCTCACTCTCACGACTTCGCCGATCACGATCGTGGCGGGATTCGTGAGCGAGGTAGTGCCAAGTTCGGCGAGGGTGGTGCGCACGACCCGTTGATCGTCGCGAGTGGCCCGCTCGATGGCGGCCACGGGCATGTCGGTTGGAACGCCGGCGCTGATTAGTACGCGCGCATAGGTTGCGCGGTGAGCCACTCCCATGAGTACGACCAGCGTCCCGCCGGCGAGCACAAGTGGCGCGAGGAGTGGCCAGTCCGGCGTATCGGCGCCATCGCCGCAGGTGCCGGTGACGGTGGTGACCGTGCGGGCCACGTCGCGATGCGTGACCGGGATCCCGGCCGCGGCTGGAGCGGCGATCGAAGAGGAGATGCCGGGTACCACCGTGAACGGCACGCCCGCCTCGGCCAGCGCCAGCGCCTCTTCGCCGCCTCGCCCGAACACGAACGGGTCGCCGCCCTTGAGGCGAACGACTTCGCGTCCCTCGCGGCCGAGGTGGACAATGAGCGCGCTTATCATCTCTTGGGGAGTGGGTCGGCCGGGT
>JAYSTV010000075.1:0-1759 GCA_043719425.1 Acidimicrobiia bacterium
GACAACGTAGATCCATGGCGGATCGTGACCGACTCGTTCGCGTGGATGTGACCGTGACTACGCATGCGGGTGCCGCGCTGCTAGATGCTCGGAATCTCTACCGGTTCTTTCACACGGCCGGAGAAGAAACCCTGGCACTTCGCGGCGTTTCTCTTTCGATCTCGTCGGGCGAACTGGTGGCGGTGACCGGTCCTTCCGGTTCGGGGAAGTCCACCCTTCTCGCCTGCCTCACCGGACTCGACGAGCCCGACGGCGGTATGGTGCGGGTGGCCGGACACGAACTCTCGCGTCGACCCGAACCGGAACGAGCACGGATCCGCGCTCGTCATATCGGCATGATGTTTCAGTCCAACAACTTGCTTGATCACCTGACCGTCGAAGGCAATGTCCGGCTGGCCCAACGTCTACGAGGGATACACGAACCCACGGCGATCACGTCGCTTCTCGCGACGCTTGGAATTGCCGATCGATCACACGCCTATCCTTCGCAACTTTCCGGCGGTGAAGCAGCACGAGCTGGACTTGCCGTGGCCCTCGCCAACGAGCCCGACGTCATCGTCGCCGATGAACCCACCGGCGAACTCGACGCCGAGTCTGCCCAGTCGGTTCTCGCCGTCCTCGTCGAGCGGGCCCACCGTGGGGCGGCCGTTGTCCTCGTCACCCACAACGCAGAGATCGCCGCCGCAGCCGACCGTGAGATCACCCTTCGCGACGGAACCATCACCACTGCGGGTCACGCATGAACGCCGTGGTCGAGGCCAACGGACTCTCGCGGACGTTTGGCGAGCGCGATCGATCTGTTCGGGCGCTTCGGTCGGCAACCTGCACGTTGGTTCGCGGGCAACAGATTGCGCTCTGCGGTCCGTCGGGCAGTGGAAAGTCGACGCTTCTCCACCTACTCGCGGGGCTCGATGAACCGACCTCGGGCACCGTCCGGTGGCCGGCACTCGGGGACCACCCCTCGCTGGTACCGGGGGGGATTGGTGTGGTGTTCCAAGCTCCCTCGCTGTTGCCACCGCTCACCGTGCTGGAGAACGTTGCCCTGCCCATGCTCCTTCGCAACGACCGTGAGGACGCAGCGACCGCCGCCGCCATCGCCGCCCTGGCCGCGCTCGATATGACGGAGTTGACCAACAAGCTGCCGGAGGAACTGTCAGGTGGCCAAGCCCAACGCGTGGCAATTGCTCGCGTGCTGGCCACGGACCCCGCTCTCATCCTCGCCGATGAGCCGACCGGTCAGCTCGATCGAATCACGGCCGCACACGTCATCGATGTGCTCCTCGAAGCGGCCCGAAGCAGCGGCGCAGCACTGCTGATCAACACGCATGACCAATCCATTGCCGATCGTTGCGCCGAGCGTTGGACCATGTCCAACGGTGTCCTCCACGTGCCGGTCCACGAACGAAAGACGGCATCATGTTGATTCCCTGGCTCACCGGTCTCACTCGACGACGCCCGGGTCGACTTCTCGCTACCGCCCTCGGCGTGGCCCTAGCCGTCGGCCTCCTCGGCTCGATCGGCACATTTCTTTCCAGTTCCAAAGGGGTGATGACCCAACGAGCGACGGCCAGCGTGGCGGTCCCCTGGCAGGTCGAAGTGCAACCCGGAGCCGACCCCGATGTGGTGGCCGCCCGAGTGGCGGCGTGGCCGGGTATCGCTCGACCGCAGCGCGTCGAGTTCGGACAGAGCGCAGGATTCACCCTGCGGACGGGGGACACGACGCAGACGACAGGAGCCGGCATCGTCATCGGCATCCCGG
>JAYSTV010000076.1:0-1758 GCA_043719425.1 Acidimicrobiia bacterium
GCGGCAACGCCATCGAAGCCGGTTTGGTCGACTACGTCGTCGGGGCCGGTCAGGTTTCTTGGGAGGTCAGTGATCAGCCAACGGTCGAGCTCGTTGCCGACAAGGCGAGCTACCTCTCGGGTGACGTCGCGCAAATCCTCGTCAAGTCGCCCTTCGCTCAGGCGACCGGTCTGCTCACGCTTGAGCGCAACGGTGTCCTCGAATCGCGCCGGTTCAACGTGAGCGCGTCGGCCACGGTCATCGAGGTGCCGATCACTGCGGACTTCACCCCGAACGTCTACGCGTCGGTCGTCCTGACCAAGGGTCGCACGGCCAAACTGGATCGTCGCAACGGCGATCCGGGCGCTCCGGCCGTGCTGACCGGCAGCGTGAATCTCTCGGTCCCGCCGGTCACCAAGGGCCTCAAGGTTTCGGTTACCGCCAACCAGAAGGAGTACCTGCCGGGCGCCACCGGCGAGGCCACGGTGAAGGTGGTCGGGGTCGACGGCAAGCCAGCCCGCGGCGAGGTAACGGTGTGGGCGGTCGACGAGGGCGTGCTTCGTCTCACGAGCTACACGACGCCGGATCTGCTCGCCGACTTCTATCGCGAAGTCTCGTTGGAGACCAGCACGAGCGACAGCCGCATGCGTCTCGCCGCTCTCGATGACACGTCGGACAAGGAGCGCAAGGGTGACGAAGCACCGGCCTACGCGCCCGAGCCCGGAGGTGGTGGCGGCGATGAGGCGGCCAGCCCCAACGGCGTGCGATCGGACTTCCGGATCCTCGCGGCGTGGTCGGCATCGGTCGCCCTCGGTGACAACGGTGAGGCCAAGGTGCCGCTCAAACTGCCACAGTCGCTCACCGCGTACCGACTGATCGCGGTCGCCGCCAGCGGGGCTGATCGTTTTGGTTCAGCCGAGTCCACGCTGCGGATCTCGACCCCGTTCCAGGTCCGTCCGGCGTTGCCGCGCTTTGTCGCCCTCGGTGACACGTTCGAGGCGGGTGCTGTCCTCCAGAACATGTCGGGGACCACCGGTCCGGCATTACTCACGATTGCGTTGCCGGCCGATTCGCCGTTGACCGTCGACGGTCCCTCCACCATCACCGTGCCAGCCCTCGCCGATGCTCCGCTCGAAGTGCGCTTCAAGCTGCGAGCCACCAAGCTCGGCACCGCGACGTTGGCGTTGGCCGGTCAGCTCGGCGACGGAGCCACGCCCGGAACCAAGGATCAAGTGGCCGCATCGTTGCCGGTGTTGCTCACGCAACGCCTCGACACCGTGGCCACCTCTGGTCAGGTCGAGGCCACGGCCGCGGGCGCGCTTGCCGCCGCCGAAAAGATCACCGTGCCGAAGGATGCCATTGCCGGTGTCGGGGGCTTCACCCTCAGCGCCTCGTCATCGAACCTGGCCGGCCTCGGTCAGTCCGTCGATCAGCTCGTCGAGTATCCCTACGGTTGCCTGGAGCAACGATCGTCGCGCATCAAGGTGCTACTCGGTTTGGCGACGCTCGAAGGCCGCTATGAGTTGCCCGGCCTGGCCCCAGCGGCGTTGCGCCTGCGGGTGCAGAGCGAACTCAACCTGCTCTCGACGTATCGCACCGAGTTCGGTGGACTGTCGTACTGGCCGGGTGGCGAGGTCAGCGATATCTATCTCTCCGCTCGGGTGCTCGAACTTCTGCTCGACGCTCGCGCCGCCAAGTTCCGCACGCCCCCCGGCATGATCGCCCAGCTGACCACGTATCTCGGTGAACAAGTACGTGGACTTACCAATGGCGAACGCG
>JAYSTV010000077.1:0-4282 GCA_043719425.1 Acidimicrobiia bacterium
GTGTACCTCGCCGGTGACAGCATCGGTTCGGTCGGCCTTCTCGCCGAAGCAGCACTTGCGTCGGGACAAGCCGCAGGTTTGCTCGCGGCCGAAGCTGCGGGTCAACGGTCCGCTCAGACGCGATGATCGCATCCGCCGCCTTGGCTTCGTATGTACACCTACGACCGCGGCTATTCAACATCGCATACCGAATGCTCGGGTCGGTGAGCGATGCCGACGACGTTGTGCAAGACACCTGGCTGCGGTGGGAGCAATCGGCACCCACCGCTCACCAACCCGAAGCGGTGATGGTCACCATTGCGACGCGCCTGTGCCTCGATCGCCTCAAGCACTCGTCGCGACGGCGCACGGACTACGTGGGGGCTTGGCTCCCCGAACCGCTTCTGGCATCGGAGAGCAACGACCCACTCGCGATTGTCGAGCACCAGGAGTCATTGGGCTACGCCGCGCTCGTGCTCCTGCACGAACTCGATGAACTGTCTCGTGCCGTCATCGTCCTGCATGACATGTTTGGCGTTCCGTTCGCCGAAGTGTCCGCCATCGTCGAGCGAACTCCGGCGGCCGTGCGACAGATTGCGTATCGAGCGCGCCAGCACATGGCTGCGGTGGACAATGCCAACATCTCCACCTCCGAGTTCGAGACTGCGGTCATGTCATTTCTCGGAGCACTCGCCTCTGGCGACGCGATGGCCACGGCCGCCGCATGCTCGCCGAGCATCGTGCATATCTCTGACGGCGGCGGCGTGGTGCGGGCGGCCACGCATGCGATCACTGGTGTTGATCGGGTTGTCCGTTTCAACGTGAACCTGAACGCGCGCTACGTCGACCGGGTAACCGTCCACCCGATGATGGCGAATGGAACACTCGGCATTCGCGTGAACGTCGACGGCTCGCTCTCGTTCTTCGACATGTTCGGTGCGCGTCGTGACGCCGACGGCGTCGTCCGGGTTCACCGGGTGTGGCGGCTGATGGAACCCACCAAGCTGGCCTCGGTTCAGAGTCCGGGACGCGCCTGGCGGTAGGCGCCGGTCACTGCGTCTTGGCGGCGAGCTCCGCCTGATACTTGGCCGTGACGGCTTCGACGGCGGCCATGTTGCTGGCCGAAAGCTCCGGGCGAGCGGCTCGCGCCCGGACCTTGGCTTCGACGGTTGAGTGGTATTGGCCCTGGAACTTCGGAGCCACATGACGGGCGAACAGCTCGTAACTGCGGAACCGGGCGGCGGGATTCGCCCAGTCATGCGCGAGCTGCATGTAGGCACCAAAGCCCCCATTGGACTGCTTCCACAGCCGATCGATCTGGTCGTAGGCATCGTCGGGGGTGCCAATCGTGCCGAGACCGGATTCGTTCACGAAGTCGATGCATTCCCGTACCGTCTTGCCATCACCAACCGCCATCTGCGGGAAGGCCGCCGTTTCCTGGAAATAGTCGAACCACGAAAGCATGCCGTGCTCCACGTCGCGATAGGCCTGCTCCCTGGTCTCAGCAAGATGCATCAGACCGACGAGCCGCCACGCATTCCGATCGACGCGCGTGCCGTAATGTGCGGCGCGTTCTTCCATCACGTCCCAGTGATGGGCGAGCACATCAAAGCCTGCGGCGGTGGTGGCGCCGATGGAAAGAAGCCCGTGACCATAGCGACCGGCCAGCCTCGGACCGGCGGGCGAGGCAACGGCCGCGACGGCGATCTCCGGTCCACCGACGGTGTACGGACGGAGGTGCAGGCGGGCGTCGCGGAGGTCCCAACGATCGTTCTTGAACGTGACCGGGTCCTCGGTGCGCAGAAGCTGAGTGATGATTTCCACCGCGTCTTCGAGCAGCTCGCGGGTGTGGGGCATGTCGAGCCCGATCATGGCGGCATCAGATGGCAAAGCACCCGGGCCGAGTCCGAGAATGAACCGCCCTCGTGTCATGTGGTCGAGCTGCACGGCGCGCTCCGCCACCCAGAGCGGGTTGTGATAACTCGCGCTCACCACGCCGGTCGCGAGCTTGATATGGCGGGTGTGTTGCGCCACAGCCGCAATGAAGATTTCTGGCGAAGCGATCGTTTCGCTGCCCGCCGAATGATGCTCGCCGACCCAGGCTTCGTCGAACCCCAGACGATCGAGATGTTTGATGAGTTCCATGTCGCCGTCGAGCAATAGTGTGGGGTTTTCACCGGCCGGATGGAATGGGGCCATGAAGATGCCGAAGCGCATGCGGTTCATCAGAAAAAGCCTCCCGATCATGACTGCGCCCGCCACCTGCGAACGCGTGACGACGGCAACGTACACCTCGCAGCAATCACACGCGCACTCGCGCTAGCTCACCACGGGTTTCGTTCGACTGATTGCGAATTCAATCAATTCGTCGCATGCCAAAGGCGCACGTCAGGCAGGTTGCGCCACTTCTGGGCGGCGTCGAGGCCGTAGCCCACGACCCAGTCGGTCGGGATCTTGCGGCCGACGTAACGCAACGACGATTCGTTCACGTGATCGATGGTGTCGCGAACCAAGAGGGCGCACACCTCCACGCTCACGGCACCGCGGTCGGAAAGTAGTCTGCGCACGTAGCTCATGGTGAGGCCGGAATCGATGATCTCGTCGACCAGCAACACATGACGACCGGTGATGTCGGTGTCGAGGTCTTTGACAATGCGAACCACGCCGCTTGACTCGGTGCTGTGCCCGTAGGACGACACCGCCATGAAGTCGACCTCCACGCTCATGGGAATCGCCCGCGCCAGATCGGCCATGAACACGAAGGCCCCACGCAACACACCGACCATGAGGAGGTCGAGTCCGGCGTAGTCGGCAGCAATGCGCGCGCCAAGTTCGCGGACGATCGATTGCAGCTCCGCCTCGCTCACCAGGATGGCCCCGACCTGCGCGTCGTCGATCGGCGAGTTCATGTCGTCGTTAGTCGTCACGTTGCGGAAACGCTACCGGCTCTTGCCGGTGCGCCAGCTAGCCGAGTCGGCCAGCCAGCTTGACGATCGCAGCCACGGTGTTCATGTTGCGGGCGGTGCCTTTGGACGCAGCTGGGATCTTGAGCTTTGAGTCGGCCATGCCCTCGCCGTAGTGCACGTAGATGACCCGAGGGCCGAGCGCCGCCTCTTCGTCTTTGCCACCCGACATCTTGGAAAGCGCATCGGCGGGCGGTTCGTCATCGAGGAAGATCGCCACGGTTCGGTTCGGTGCTTTGTCGGCGAACGGGTTCCCGGCGAGAACGGCCTCGACTTCCTCAGGCGTGAGGACCACAACGCCGACCGGCTTTTCCGCATACGCCCGCAACGCCGCTTCGAGCGTGGATTTCACGTGCGCCGCCGAGTCGGGGCTGGCCAGAACGACATTGCCGCTAGCGATGTAGGTGCGTACGGCCGTGAAACCCGCCGTTTCGCACATGGAGCGAAGGTCCTCCATGGGGAGCTTTCCGGTCCCGCCGACGTTCACGGCCCGCAACAACACAACATAGGTAGACATGGAAATCAGTTCTCGCTAGCACGGCTGGTGGCGGCCATATGCGGCTTCACCGCTGCAACGTACCCGCGTTCTGGGTGGTCGGGGCGACAGAATGCTCTTTCTATGCACACAGGACGGCTCGAAGCGTTCAGCGATGGCGTCATCGCGTTCCGCATCACGATCATGGCGCTGGAGCTCAAAGTTCCCGAAGGGCACAGCTTCGCGGCACTTAAACCGCTCACGCCAACGCTCGTGTCGTACGTGCTGAGCTTTGTGTTTCTCGGCATCTATTGGAACAACCACCATCACATGTTCCAGGTCACCGAGCGAGTCAGCCGTCTGATTGTTCATCCCCGGAGCTGATCAAGATCCCGACGGTCACGTTTGGTCGGGCGACCCGTGCCGGCGTCGCGCGCAAATATGGGGACATACGTTTCGCGTTCCTTCGCCGGCGTGTGATCGACGAAACACTCGGCCGCCACGGACGCACCGACCCGCTTGTCGATCACCCGGACGACACCCAGGATGCGGTCGTCGTGTTCGACCCTCGCGACAACACGGTCCCCGACCCGAATGGGGGTGGACGGTTTGGCGGCCTTGTCGTTGACCTCAACGTGGCCCCCTTCGCACGCCGCCGTGGCCATCGAACGCGTCTTGTAGACCCGAACGGCGCACAGCCACTTGTCGACGCGCGTTGACTCCATCGCAGTGAACGCTACTGGCGACTACTTCCCAACCTCAGTTGGAGGTTGGGTGGTCGGCTGAGGTGCTGCACGCCTTCGGGGCTGGTGAAGGTGATGGTGTCGTTGGCGTTGCCGGTGGCGGTCCAGCCGCCTTTGTGGAC
>JAYSTV010000078.1:0-1754 GCA_043719425.1 Acidimicrobiia bacterium
GAACGATGGAGGCCGCCGACTGCCTCTATGGCGTAACCATGCAGCCGGGTGGTTCGTCGAAGGTCGTTAGCGAGAAGATCGCCGCGTCGGCCTAGGCCGCTCTACTCGCGTGAGCTGGTGGCTGTGTCGAGGGCGAGTTTGACCATGTTGGAGAAGCCGGTTTGGCGCTCCTCGCTCGTCATGGATTCCTCGTGAATGAGGTGATCACTGACGGTCGCCAGGCACAGGGCTTGTGCGCCTTCCCGGGCGGCGATGGTGTAGAGCGCCGCGCATTCCATTTCCACGGCGAGTGTGCCATGCCGGCCGACCAGTTGAAACGTCTCGATGTCGTCGTCATAGAACGCGTCGGAGGTGAGAACGGGACCGACGTGGTGTTTCGTCCCCAGCCGCTCGGCCGTTTCGACGGCCGCTCGAACCAACGCAAACGTCGCCGTCGGCGCGTAGTCGATGCCCCGGAAGTATCGACGATTCATGTTCGAGGTCGTGTGCGCGCTGGAGGCAATGATCACGTCGCCGAGTTTCACGTCGGCGTTGATCGCTCCGCACGAGCCGATACGGATGGCGGTCTTCACACCGTAGAAACGCAGCAGCTCGGTCACGTAGATCGATATCGACGGCATGCCCATGCCCGTGCCCTGCACGCTCACCCGGAGCCCGTTGTACAGCCCGGTGTAGCCGTACATGCTGCGGACCGTGTTGTAGCAACGGCTCTCGCGGAGAAACGTCTCGGCGATGAACTGGGCCCGGAGAGGATCACCGGGAAGGAGAACGATGTCGGCGATGTCGTCGGGACCGGCGGCCAGGTGGGGGGTCGGGATGCTCACGATGTCACGCTAACCGGGAGCGAGTTCGACGCCCGTAGGCTCCGACTGTGAATGTTGTTCTGATTGTTGTTGCGGTTGTCGCGGTGCTGGCTGCCGGGGCCGGGTTCGTGGTCTGGCGGTCGCAGCAGGCCAACCGGGTACCTCTGCCGCCGACCGGCACGGGATTGTCGGTGCCGCCCCGCCCCGCAACGTCGGCCGACGTTCTTGACCGAGCGGGAGTTGACGGAGCGCCGGCCGACGTCCTTGACCATGCGCTGGGGGTCGACGAAGGGTCGGTGGAGCCCGAGCCTGACCTCGATGCAGGAGCGGAACCAGAGGCACCGAAGCCGAGCTTTCGCGAGCGACTCACCCGGGCCCGTTCGGCGTTGGGCGGCGTGGTCGGCTCGGTGTTGGGCCGCTCCAAGATCGATGCCGCCACGTTCGACGATCTCGAGGAGGCGCTGATCCTGGCCGACGTGGGCGTGGCGACCACGACGGCACTGCTCGACGATCTTCGGGCTCGAGTGAAGTCCGAGTCGATCGGTTCATCCGAGGAGCTCGTCGAGGCACTCAAGGCCGATCTGAAGAAGCGCCTCGTTGCCGCTGATCGCACCCTCTGCTTTGAGCCCGGGCATCCAAACGTGTGGCTCTTCGTCGGCGTCAACGGGGTGGGCAAGACCACCACGATCGGCAAGCTCGCCAAACAGCAGATCGACGGCGGACGTTCGGTCATCATGGCCGCCGGGGATACCTTCCGCGCCGCGGCAGCCGAGCAGCTCGGTCTGTGGGCCGAGCGCACCGGCGCGGCGTTTGTCCGCGGGGCTGAGGGCGGCGACCCCGGGTCGGTCATCTTCGACGCCGTGGAACGCGCCGCATCGCGCAACATCGATCTCGTGTTGGGTGACACCGCCGGTCGACTCCAGACGAAGACGAACCTTATGGAGGAGCTCC
>JAYSTV010000079.1:0-1749 GCA_043719425.1 Acidimicrobiia bacterium
CCTGGCGCAACCGCAAGTGCTCGAGCCAGAGCGTAGTCGGCGGTCGCGCCTGACTAGACAGCGTGACCAGGAGCGAATGGGCAGTAGATGCCCTGGACACAGATATTGCGACGTGCGGACCCGATGACTTGATCGGAAACGTCGCATCACGCGCTGATGCCGACGAGGTGTGGTCGTCAACGAACACGGAATCGTGTTGGGCCGGCTCAGTCCGAAGGAGCTCGCTCGCGGACCGATCACTGCCGAAGCTGTGACGCAACCTGGTCCCGCTACCGTGCGAGCCAACGAACCTGAGCATCCCCCTGTTGGACGGACACTTCGTATAGGAGGAAGTCCATGTCCAACAAGAAACGTTCGCCGGGTCGCCCGGCGAAGTACCCACCTGAGTTCCAACGTGACGCGGTCGCGATGGTTCTCGACGAGGGGCGCAGTATCGCTGATGTCGCCCGGTCGATCGGGGTGATCGAGGGCACGCTCGGGAACTGGGTCGGCAAGGCCCGCCGGGAGCGTGAGCAGGGCTCGTCGCTGACTGCTGATGAGCGTGTCGAGCTCGCCGGATTGCGCGGCGAGAACGCACAGTTGCGGATGGAGCGTGATCTGCTCAAACGATCACTGGCCTTCTGGGTGAAGGAGTCGACATCGTGAGCCGCTACGAGTGTGTCGCTGACCAGAAGGCAGCCGGGTTCCCGGTCACCAAAGCGTGCGAAGTCATCGAGGTGTCCACGTCAGGGTTCTACGACTGGTGCACCCGCGAGGCCGCTGAGCCGACCGACCGTGAGGTCGCCGAGGCCGAGCTGGTCGTGTTGATGCGTGAGATCTTCGACGCGTCTGACGGCAACTACGGCGTGCCGCGCATGCATCGCGAGCTTCGCCACGGCGGCGTCGTCGTGAACGACAAGCGGGTGCGGCGGCTGATGCGCCTGCATGGCATGGCCGGACGGTGCATTCGTCGCAGGGTGCGCACCACGTTTCCCGGTGCCGATGGTTACACGATCCCCGACCTCGTCGGTCGAGCGTTCACACCCGGCAAGCCCGATGTGGCGTGGTGCCAAGACATCACCTACATCGCGACCGGTGAAGGCTGGTTGTACTTGGCGTCGGTCCTCGATCTCGGCTCGCGCCGGCTGCTCGGCTACTCGATGGCCGGCCACATGCGCACCGAGTTGGTCCTCGACGCGCTGGCCATGGCCGTCGCCTACCGCGACGGGCAAGTGGCCGGCGTGATCGCGCACGCCGACCGCGGATCGCAGTACACCTCGAACGACTACCTCGACTACTGCCAAGCCCACCAACTCCGTGCCTCGGTCGGCCGAGTGGCAACGTGCTTCGACAACGCCGTCGCCGAGTCATTCTGGGCATCACTCAAACGCGAATGCATCCAGGGCCGCGTGTTCGCCACCCGTGCCGAGGCCCGCCGGGCGATCTTCCGCTGGATCAACTGGTACAACTCCAAGCGGCTGCACTCCAGCCTCAACCACACCCCACCCGTAACCTGGGAACAGCAGTACCGTCAAGCGTCATAACCACCCGTCCGCCCAACGGGGAGATGCCCACTACGCGGAGAACGGCAGGGTGTCTTGGTCGAGTGGCCGGGAAATGCTTCGGCTGGCGCGCTGGCGTGTTTGCGATGACGTCACGGAAGCGATCGACTGCGTTGTTGGAATCTCATCGACAACGATGGGCCATGTGATCGGTGCGCCGAGCCGTTGCTCGAGGTGTCCGCGTGGGATGCGGAGCTGTTTGCCGAAC
>JAYSTV010000080.1:0-10245 GCA_043719425.1 Acidimicrobiia bacterium
GGCCATCTCTTCGTCAAGGGCAAGGTTGTCGCTGTTGTTCCCGAGGATCAGATGGTAAGCGCGCTTGTTGAATGGGCAGAGTTGGTGGCGGCCGACGGAGTCGAAGCGGCGCTGGCTCGGGCCGACAAGGGGGCCGCGGCTGAGGCCGACGCTGACCGACGGTTGTTGCTCAACGACCAGGGCGATGATGCCAACCACAACGCGGAGCGCATCGAGTTGATCAAGAAGCGGGTCGAAGCAGACTGATGGCCAAGACGGACTGGAATCCCGTGCTGTCGGCCGAACTGGCGAAGTCGTATTGGACTGAACTCCAGTCGTTTGTGGCCGCTGAACGAGCGCAGGGCCCGGTGTACCCACCGAAGGACGACGTGTTCGCCGCCCTGCATCTCACCCCGTTCGAAGATGTACTCGTACTTATCGTTGGCCAAGATCCGTATCACGGTCCCGGCCAGGCGCATGGTCTGTGTTTCTCGGTTCGTCACGGCATCGCTATTCCGCCGTCACTGGTCAATATGTTCAAGGAGCTTCGGTCTGACCTCGAGATCGCCCCGGCTCGCCACGGCAATCTCGAGGCGTGGGCGCGTCAAGGAGTGTTACTCCTGAATACGACGCTCACCGTTCGGGCCCATCAGGCGAACTCGCATCAAGGTCGCGGGTGGGAGCGCTTTACCGACGCGGTGATCGAAGCGGTGGCGGCGAAATCGGACCGGGTCGTGTTTGTGCTGTGGGGGGCATCGGCGCGCAAGAAGAAGGCGCTTATTGAGCGAGTCGGGGGCGGTGGCGAACACTCGCACGTGGTCATCGAGTCGGCCCATCCGTCACCGCTTTCGGCCCACAACGGCTTCTTCGGGAGCCGTCCGTTCAGCCGGATCAATGCGGCGCTGGTCGAGGCCGACCGTCCGCCGATCGACTGGACCCTCCCGCCGGCGTGAACGCACGACTACCGTCGGTGGTCATGGGAGTTCGCCGCGTCGTGATGGCCACGGCGTTGGTCGTCGTTGCTGGAGTTGGCGTCGGATTCGCCCCACCGGCGCGAGCCCAAAGCGACCCGGTGTGGCTGACGGTCGTGAATCGGTACCGGGCGCTGTCGGGGCTTGATCCGGTGGTGGAGAACCCCGAGGCGTCGGCTGGCGCGCTGCGTCACAGCAGCTATCTGCATCGAAATCGGATCATCGGTCACGACGAAGACCCGGCCGATCCCGGCTACTCCGCCGAAGGTCGTCGGGCCGGGCTGAGCGGCAACGTGGCCACCGGATACGGACGCACGCCCGACGATCGAGCGATCGTCGAAGGGTGGATGGCGGTGCCGTTCCACGGCATCGGCATGCTCGGTCCGTCGTTCCAGCGATTCGGCTATGGACGCTTCGCGGCGAAGAGTTCGTGGGCCGCCACCCTGTCGTTGTTTTGGGACGAGCGGGGCGCGTCCGACGATGTCGACATCACGAAGTTCGACGCCGTCTTCGACGCCGCGTATGCCGCCCTCCGGGCGCAGATCCCCGACATCGACGCGAACGGTTCGTCGGCGGCGATGCGCGGAACGCGGGTCGCCATCAGCGCCGGTGGCCGCACGTTCATCGTCGATGGGAGCACGGTGACGGAGATTCCCGGCGGCGGTGCTCCCGACGCGGTCCTGGCCACCGCCATCGCGCCGGGGCTGCGGACCATCGTGTGGCCCGGTGACGGAACCGGTGTCCCGCTGGTTCGCTACTCCGGATCCGAGTACCCAAACCCGCTTACATCGTGCCCGGGTTATCGCACCCCGGTCGGCCTTCCGCTCTACGTGGCCCGCGGCCGAGACACCGAGCTTGCGTTGGTGACCATCACCGACGACCGGGGCAAGACGTTTCCCTCGTGTGTGCTATCGGCCGCCACCTTCGCCAACCCCGACCCGGTCGCCCAAGCGCTCGGCCGGTCCGTGCTCGGAGGCTACGGCGCAGTGTCGATCCTGCCGCGAACGCCCCTCGAGTTCGGGCGCACCTACCGAGTGGAGGTGATGACCACCGACGGGGAACGGATTGGATGGTCGTTCCGCACGACGGTCGATGAGATCGTTCCCGTGGCGGGCTCACCGTTGGCGGCCCAGCCCACGCCGGGACGCTCGTCGCAGCGGCCGACTGCGGCCGCCCCGAAGAAGCATTAGCCGGCGAGCAGCGCGGCGCCTGTTGCAAAGGTGGCGCCGAGTACCCCGAAGGCGCTGAGCGGGAGGGGGCGTCGGCGAGTTGCCCCGACCACCGCCACGGTCACGGCGGCGGCGAGCGACACCCAGAGGCCCACACTCACGCTGGCGTCGGGTCCACCCCGCCAGCGAAACGCCGTGCCGGCGCTGCGCAGGCCGAGCGTGACGGTTGCCGCGAGGATGGCCGACCCGCCCACCGCGATCACGAGGTCACGTTCGCGCCGGGCCGACGCAGCGACCAGCACGAGCACGAGTCCCAAACCAAATATCGTCGACGCCACGCTGATGTCGAGCGGGAGTCGTCGAGCGGTGAAATCGGGGAACACTCGCCCCGACGACCGGGCCCCCGACGCCGACGGCAGGAACTGGCCAATGGCGAGCGCAAGGGCCGCCAGGGCAATCAACGGCCGACGGGGACGCGAGATGTCGGCCGCGAGGAGCAGGAGCGCACCAACGGCTGGGAGCAGGGTTCCGGGGAGGCCGAGCAGGCCGACGGACTCCTGGGCATCGAGGACCCGGCCCCCCACCGTGAGGTAGCCGGTGCCGTTGTCGATGAGCGTGCGGGCAATACCCAGGGCGGCGGTCGACACCGAGGCCAACCCGACAACGGCCAGCATCGGCCAGGCGTTGCGTGGCTCACTACGCACCTGATCGGTGGCGGGCGTGGACGTGGTGGACGTGGTGGACGTGGCCTCCACCGCGCCTACTCGGTGCTGCGGTCGCGAAGGGTGCGGCTGGCGTGTTCGAGCACAGCACGTTCGTCGTCGGTCAGGCTGGCCAGTCCCGACGCCGCTACCTTGTCGAGGACGAGGTCCACGTCGGCCTGCGTGACCGGACCGGTGCGGGGGAGCCTGGGCGCGTCGGCCGCGGCGCCGGTAGCGGTGCCGGTACCTCGCTCACCCCAGGGGCCGGTAACTACGGTGCCGCTGTTGCGGCGACCCTTGTCGGGTTTTGCCGTTTTGGTCTTGCCTCCCGTTGTTGGACGGGTCTTCGCCGTGCTGGTCGCGCCAGGGCGGACGGGTCCACCGAGGATCGCCGGGATCTGCACCTGCGGTACCCACGGCACTTCGGAACCCCACCCGTAGCCCCGCAGCAAGATCAGCGCGGTGCCGATCGCAGCGACCAGCAGGATGATGAGTCGGGGCTGGCGGTCGCCGAGATACTGCAGGAAATCAATGCCGACGTAGACCGCGCCAATGATCCAGGCCGGAATGCCGAAGAAGAACGGCCGACGCGGGTTCTCGGCGATGAAGGCGATGAACGCGGCCGTGACAATCAGTCGGAAACCAGCGATCGGTTCGTCGACGGCGAGCGCAACGAGCAACGTGATCGCGGCGATGACCGCAATGAACTTGGCGAAGCGCACCCGGCCGAACTGGCCTTCGAGATCGCGTCCGATGAACCAGAAGAAGCCGAGCATAAAGGCCGCATTGAGGTTCGGGACCGTGGCGAAGGGCCAGGTCACGAGTCGCCAGACCTCGCCGTTGGTCACCAGCGGGCGCAGCATGACCAGCCGGACAAAGGCGTCTTTGCTCACTGCGTAGAGAAGCATCCCGACAACGTTGAGGCCGATCAGGAACACGGTGGTGGTGACGTCGAGCGTCCCGATCCGAAACCACGGATCGTCGTCGGCCCGGCGTTTCGGGACGGAGAGCTGAAATCGTCGGGCCACGCCTGCAACCCTACCGATCGCCCGCTTCTTCGCCGCACTCGTCTTGCTGCTACTCGTTGCGACTCGTGCCGCGGCCGAGACGGTAGGTACGGTGCTCCCATGCCGAACGAAGCTGCTGACCGGGTTGTGCTGAGGGCGCCGATGCTGGGAACGGTGGTCTTGGTCGATGCGAGGCCGGGCTCGTTGGTCCGGACCGGCACGACCCTGGTCGTTCTCGACGCCATGAAAATGGAGCATCCGATCGACGCGCCGTGTGACGGAACCGTCGTCGAAATCCTCGTGTCGGTCGGCACAACAGTCGAGGAGGGACAGGCCCTCGTGGTCGTTGCCCCGGGCATCGTCGCCGCGGCGGAGCACGAGGCCGGTGCGGTCGCCGACCCGACGGCGGTGCGGCCGGATCTGGCCGAGGTGTTCGACCGTCAGGCCCGAACGCGTGACGAGGCCCGGCCTGATGCGGTAGCCCGTCGCCGCGCCCGGTCGCAACGAACGGCACGCGAGAACATCGACGATCTCGTCGACGTCGGGTCATTCATGGAATACGGCTCGCTGGCGATTGCCGCCCAGCGCCGTCGTCGTAGCGTCGACGATCTGATCGAGAAGACCCCGGCCGACGGGCTGGTCGGCGGCCTGGCGTCGATCAATGGCGACCGTTTCCCCGACGACGCGGCGCGCTGCGTTGTGGTGTCCTACGACTTCACCGTGTTGGCCGGCACGCAGGGCACGAATAACCACCGCAAGAAGGACCGCCTGTTCACGTTGGCGGCCCGCCTCCGTCTGCCGCTCGTCATCTTCGCCGAAGGTGGTGGTGGTCGTCCGGGTGACACCGATGGCGTTCAGTTCGCCGGCCTCGATGGCCCGGCCTTTGCGCTCTACGGACAGTTGAGCGGACTGGTGCCGCTGATCGCGATCGTAAGTGGACGTTGTTTCGCCGGAAACGCCGCGCTCGCTGGATGTAGCGACGTGATCATCGCCACGAAGGACGCCAACCTGGGCATGGCGGGGCCGGCGATGATCGAGGGCGGCGGGCTCGGCCTCTTTGCGCCCGAAGAGATCGGCCCGATGTCGGTGCAGCATGCCAACGGTGTCGTCGACATTGTGGTCGACGATGAGGCGGCGGCAGTGAAGGTCGCCAAGCAGTACCTCTCCTACTTCCAGGGCGCCGTGGCTGACTGGACGTGTGCCGATCAGCAGCTGCTCCGTTCCGTCATCCCGGAGAATCGTCTGCGCGCATATGACATCCGCCGCGTGATTCACCTTCTGGCCGATGATGATTCGGTGCTCGAACTCCGCCGACCGTTCGGTCCAGGCATGGTCACCTGTCTGGCCCGGATCGAAGGTCGACCGATCGGCATCGTCGCCAATGATCCGTCGCATCTTGCCGGGGCCATCGATAGCGACAATGCCGACAAGGCGGCGCGATTCCTGCAGCTGTGTGATGCCCACGACCTACCGGTGCTATTTCTGTGCGACACCCCCGGGATCATGGTTGGGCCCGATGCCGAGGCGACGGCGCTCGTCCGTCATGCCGCCAGGCTCTTCGTGACCGCCGGAAGTCTCACGGTGCCGTTCTTCACCATTGTGTTGCGCAAGGGCTATGGGCTCGGGGCGATGACGATGGCCGGCGGGGGGTTCCACGAGACGATATTCACCGTGTCGTGGCCGACTGGTGAGTTCGGCGGCATGGGTCTCGAAGGCGCCGTTCGCCTCGGCTACCGCAACGAGTTGGCCGCCATCGCCGACCACGACGAGCGCGATGCTGCGTTCGAATCGATGGTGGCGAAAATGTATGAAGCGGGCAAGGGCGTCTCGGCGGCGATGCACTTCGAGATCGACGATGTGATCGACCCGGCCGAATCGCGTCGGGTGATCATGCGGGCGCTTCGCAGCGTTCCTCCGACGCCGCCGCGGGTGGGGAAGAAACGCCCCTGTATTGACTCATGGTGACCTCAGCGTGACTCTGAGCTGAAGTGCCTGGTCGTCGGATAGGATCTTGCATCCGCTTTTCGGTCGTCGGCCAAAGGTGTGGGCGTTTCGTCCACGCCTTTTTTGTTCCCGGCGCACCTGCTGCACCCCGTCGTACCCACAATTCGCCTACAACCGCACCCAGAAAGGAGCCCAGGTCATGTCGACAGTCGCGTCCATCCACGCTGCCCTGCTGGCGCTCCTCGAAGGTCCCCTGGCCGAGGCGCATTTTGAACTGGTCGACGTGGAGTGCCTCGGTCTCGGCACCGCAGGCGCCAGCGTTCGGGTATTCGTCGAGCTGGCCCACGACCATCCGGTCGGCGGGCGCATCGATCTCGACCAGGTGAGCGAAGCCACGGCCGTCGTCGACGCGCTCCTCGAAGTCGACGATGTCGTCGGGAGCCGCTACACCCTCGAAGTCTCGAGCCCCGGCTTGGAGCGACCGCTGCGCACCCCCGAACACTTTCGTCGGGCGATTGGCTCCACGGTCACGGTCAAGACCCGGCCGGGCACCCCAGGCGAGCGTCGGGTTGAGGGTCGCCTCGACGACGCGTCGACCGAAGCCGGTCTTTCGCTGCGGGTAGCCGGTCGCACCATTGCCTACGCCGACGTCGAGTCGGCCCGCATCGTGGTCGTGTGGGGACCACCGCCCAAACCTAAGGCCCCTCGTACCCCGCACCCCATGGCCGCCAAAGCCACCGCAGCGGCCGCAAACCCCGCAGCTGAGGACGGCGACGGCGACGACGGCGACGACCTCGACGAGTTTGGCGAAGAACTCGACGACGATGATTTCGACGACGATGAATTCGACGACGATCTTGCTGACGACGAACACGAACACGACACCGACGACGAAGGAGACTCACGATGAAGATGAACGCCGAGTTCATGGATGCCCTCGAATTCCTGGAGCAGGAGAAGGGTGTGCCGAAGGAGCTGATCCTGGAGGCGCTGGCCAACGCGCTGGTCACCGCCTACAAGCGCCAGCCCCGCGCCGCCGAAGAGGCGGTCGTGTCGATCGACCCCGATACCGGTGAGATTCTCGTGTTTGCCCAGGAGCTCGACGACGAAGGGCATGTGGTCAGGGAGTGGGACGACACGCCGAAGGACTTCAGCCGTATCGCCGCAGTGACCGCCAAGCAGGTCATTCAACAGCGCATCCGTGAGGTCGAACGCGACCAGAAGTTCGAGGAATATTCGGGTCGCGAAGGCGGTCTCGTGACCGGCATCGTGCAGCAGGGCGAGAGCCGCTACACGTTGCTCGACCTCGGTCGGGTGGAGGCGTTGCTTCCCCAGGCGGAGCAGGTGCCCCACGAGCGCTACGCCCAGGGTTCGCGGCTCAAGGCGTACATCGTCGAGGTCCGCAAGAGCACCAAGGGCCCGCAGATCGTTGTCTCGCGTACCCATCCCGGTCTGGTCAAGGGCCTCTTCGAGCTCGAGGTTCCCGAGATCGCCGACGGCGTGGTCGAGATCAAGGCCATGGCCCGTGAACCAGGTCATCGCACCAAAGTGGCGGTGTGGTCGAACGACAACAACATCGACGCCGCCGGCGCCTGTATTGGCTCGCGCGGCGCCCGGGTCCGCATGGTCGTCAACGAATTGCATGGCGAAAAGATCGACATCGTGCCCTATTCGGCCGATCCGCAGGAGTTCGTCCGCGAGGCCCTCGGCCCGGCCAAGGTCAAAGAGGTCCGCATCAACGAAGACCTCGGCGTCGCCACCGTTATCGTGCCCGACAATCAGCTTTCGCTCGCCATCGGCAAGGAAGGCCAAAACGCCCGCCTGGCTGCTCGCCTCACCGGCTGGCGCGTCGACATCAAGGGCGAGACCCAGTTCGCTGAAGAAGAGGCGGGCGGGGGCATCGTCGACGAGGACTACGCCGAGGGCGAGTGGGTCATCGACCCCGAGACCGGGGAACAGATGTGGGTACCCGCCGATGGTGGCGAGGCCCTGACCGCCGAAGCGTGGAGCGCCGAAGCCACGGCCGCTCAGGCCGCGGCCGTCGACGGTGGAGCGGAGCCGGCGCCTGCGTCCTAACGGAGCATCGTCGTCCGTCCGGACGTGTATCGGGTGTCGCCGTCAGGCGCACCCAAGCGAACTCGTCCGGATCGTGGCGTCGCCGATCGACCCGGGATTCATCGTCGGTCCGACGGCTCCGGGTCGGGGGGCGTGGCTGTGTCGCGACCAACTATCCGCTTCCGAGATTGCCCCGGGCTGCCTTGCGGCGGCGGGAAAGCGCAAGGCATTCGCTCGGGCGTGGCGGATGCCGGTTCCGAAGCGCGAAGCAGCCGACCACAACCCGGGTCCCGGGACCCGGGTCCCGGCCCGGGTCACCAGCCGATAGCATGTCGACCCGGTCTTGCGGCTTTGCCGTGCGACGCGCCCCGGTCTGACCGGGGTCGTTGCCGCCACCGTCCGTCCGTCCGCCCCCTCACCACGAAACCGACCAGGAACCCGTGCCCGCAAAGATTCGTCTGTCCCTGCTCGCCAAAGAGCTCGGACTCACCAACAAAGAGACGCTTGATCTGTGTGTCGTCCTCGGCATCGGGGTCAAGACGCATTCGTCGAGCATCGAAGACGCACAGGCGGATCGAGTGCGTCGCAAGGCCGAGCGTGAGGGTCTCAAGCGCGACGTGCAGCCCGAAGAGCCCCCGGCCAAGGGCAAAAAGAAGGCGGCCACCGATGTGTCGGAGGAGGCCGTCGAGGTCCCCGTGATCGCCGCTGAGGCACCGGTCGCCGTCGTGGCCCCCGTTGCCGTCGAAGCCGTTGGCGTCGACGCGCGGGTGGTCGACGAGCCGGTCAAGGCGGCCAAAGCGAAAGCACCGAAAACGGTCGACGAACCCGTTGTCGAGACCCCGCCTGCTCCCGTGGTCGCCGTCGTCGAGCCGGTCGTGGCGCCGGTGGTGGCCGAAGCTCCGTCAGCGCCTGCCGTCGCCGCCGAGACGCCGGACGAGTCGGTTCCCGTCGTGTCGCCTGTCGTCTCCGTCGAGTCGCCCGCCACGGTCGCCGAGGAGCCCGCCGTGGCTCCCGGTCCGCGCCCGCCAATGCCTGGCGTTACGTCGCCTGGTTCGCGGATCATCTCGTCGAGTAACCGACCGGGCAGCACCGTCTCGACCCCGCGCCCAGCTCCCGCCCCACGCCCGCCGGCACCGCCCGCCGACGCCACTGGTGCCCTTCGGTCCCCGACCGGCCGCCCGATCCCGCCGCCTCCCGGTCAGCCTCGATCGCTGACCGGCCGTCCGATTCCGCCGCCTCCCGGTCAGGCTCGCGGCGTTGGTCCTCGTCCCGGCCCCGGCGGTCCTGGCGGTCGACCCGCCGGCGGTCCCGGTGGGGGCCGTGGTCCGGCTGGACCTGGCGGCCCGACCGGCCCCGGTGGTCCGCGTCCCGCGACCGGTCCCGGTGGCGCCCCGCGTCCTTATATGCCAAGTCGTCCGGGCGGCGGCAACTACCCGCGCCAGTCGGTGCCGGGCGCCGGTGTGCGCCCCGGTGGTCCCGGTGGCGGACCTGGTGGTCCCGGTGGTCCCGGCGGCGGTGGGGGTCCCGGCCGTGGTGGTCCTGGTGGTCCTGGTGGCGGCCGTGGCCAAGCGCGTCCGCAGCGCCAGTCCAAGAGCAAGCGTCGTCGTGCGTTCGAGGAGCTCGCTCCGACGGCAATGACGCGGTACTCCAAGAGCGACGCGCCCGTTCCCAGCGGCGAGATCATCGTCGAACGTGGCAGTTCCGCCCAGGAGCTCGGTCCCAAGCTCAACCGCACCGCGGCCGATGTCGTGCGTTTCCTCATGCAACAGGGCGAAATGGTCACGGCCACGCAGTCGCTGTCCGACGACGCGATGGAGCTGTTCGCCCTCGAAGTCGGCGGTCAGCTGCTGCTCGTCGATCCCGGCCAGGAGCAAGAGGCGGGGCTCATGCTCCTCCTCGACGATGAGGACGACGACGAGGCGGAGCAGGTCACCCGTCCGCCGATCATCACGGTCATGGGCCACGTGGACCATGGCAAGACGTTGCTGCTCGATCGCTTCCGTGAAACCAATGTGATCGCCGGCGAAGCCGGTGGCATCACCCAGCACATCGGTGCGTATCAGGTCGAAAAAGAGGGTCGTCGGATCACCTTTATCGACACGCCGGGCCACGAGGCGTTCACCGCCATGCGTGCTCGCGGTGCGGGCGCGACCGACATCGTGATTCTGGTCGTGGCCGCCAACGACGGTGTCATGCCCCAGACCATCGAGGCGTTGAACCACGCCAAAGCGGCCGACGTGCCGATCATTGTGGCCATCAACAAGATCGACATTCCGGACTCTGATCCGAACCGCGTCATGCAGCAGCTCACGGAGTACGAGCTGGTGCCTGAGGCGTGGGGCGGCGACACGGTCATGGTGGAGGTGTCGGCCCTGCAGCGTCTCGGTCTCGACGATCTGTTGGAGCAGGTTCTGCTCGT
>JAYSTV010000009.1:0-4570 GCA_043719425.1 Acidimicrobiia bacterium
AACATGGCCACGTTGCGCTCGTCGTCCTCCACCGCGAGTTCGACGTCGAAACCGTAGGCCCGCACCTCGTGCAGCGCGTAGTCCTTGAAGTCGCGAGCCAACTGGTAATCGCCGTAGTCACGCATGATGAGCAGGTCCCAACGCACGTCGTGGCGGCCCAGCCATTCGAGGGTGAGATCGGCCACGCTCGCCGGACGCGCCGTCATCAAGATCACGCGGAGACTCGAATCGAGCATGCGAGCCATTTGCGCCACCGGTTGAATTAGCGCGTCTTTGTCGCACTCATCGAAGAAGCGCGTCCAGTTCTTCCGGCCGCCCGTCACGAGGTGCTGGCGATGGGTGGCATCGGCAAGTACCCCGTCGATGTCGAAGATCACGGCTCGGCCGGGCGCCATCGGAGCGCTTTGCCACCACCAGTTCTCCGGTTCGTAGCGCAGGCCACCGGGCTGACGCGACCCGGCTGCGCCGGCGTCGGTCACACCTGCTCCCGCATGCGCTCTTCGACCAAGTAGCCGAGCACCACCCCGTTGGGGTCTTCGAACGAATCGATGCGGGCGTAGATGGCGTCGTGGTTGTCGACGGCGCACGGCACGTCGAGACGACGGAACTCCATGACCACGTCGTTCACGTCGTCGGGGTCTTCCGGGTCCGTGCCTTCGAGCAATGCTTCGGCCAGGGTCCGGCCCGCCAGCTCGAACTGTCCTTCGGCGTCGCACCGAACGAGTGGCGCATCGGCCACACGCCGTTCACCCCGATCACCGACCCAGTAGCCGAGGAGCTCGCCACCGAACACTTCGGCCACCCAACGAACCTGCGAGGTCATGCGCTCGAACGCCCGGGCGATCGCTGGTTCCACTCCGTTTTCGATGGTGAAATCGGCGAAGAGGTCGTTTCGGTCGTCGCCCTCGAGGAGCACCATCTCGTAGGCGTCGAGCAGATCCACGTCGTCGGCAAACTGCGCTCGCCAGAGCGCTGCGAGATCGTCGGGTACAGGTTCGCCGCGGAGCACCTCGTCGGACAGGGCCCGAAGGGTCTCGAGCAGATGAGCTTCGTCGAGTTCGGGTCGGTCCACCGCACCAGTCTCGCCGACTTTTCGGATGGCGCGGGAGTCAGTCTGGCTAGTCCTCGGTGGAAACTGCCGCCCGCTCCTTGATGAGGGCCATCACGTTCGGATCAGCGAGGGTTGTCGTGTCGCCCAGCTGACGACCTTCGGCCATGTCACGCAGGAGGCGACGCATGATCTTGCCGGACCGGGTCTTCGGCAGGTCGTCGGTGAAGACGATTTGCTTCGGCTTGGCGATCGGTCCGATTTTGGTGGCCACGTGACCCCGCAGAAGCTCGCCATGTTCGGGGCTCGGGGGATTGCCGCCCTTCAGTGTGACGAAGGCGATCACCGCTTGACCGGTAAGCGCGTCGTTGGCGCCCACGACTGCGGCCTCGGCCACGCTCGGATGATCAACGAGGGCCGACTCCACTTCGGTCGTGGAAATTCTATGTCCACTTATATTCATGACGTCGTCGACGCGGCCGAGCAACCAGAGGTAGCCGCCATCGTCGAGCTTCGCCCCGTCACCGGCGAAGTATTTGCCTTCATAGGTCGACCAGTACGTTTGGTGATAGCGATCCGCGTCGCCGTAGATCCCGCGCAGCATCGAGGGCCAGGGATGCGTGAGCGTGAGGTAGCCACCGCCGACGGAGATGGGCGCGCCGGCCTCGTTGACCACTTCGGCGCCGATACCGGGAAGGGCGAACGTGGCACTCCCGGGCTTCGTCACGGTCAGGCCGGGCAGCGGCGAGATCATGATGCCGCCGGTCTCGGTCTGCCACCACGTGTCGACGATTGGGCACCGCTCGCCGCCGATGTTCTCGTGGTACCAGATCCATGCTTCCGGATTGATCGGCTCGCCAACGGAACCGAGGAGTCGAAGCGACGAAAGATCGTGCTTGCGCGGTTCGTCGACGCCCCATTTCATGCAGGCTCGGATGGCCGTGGGTGCGGTGTAGAAGATCGTGACCTTGTACTTCTCGATGAGCGACCACCAACGGTCCTTGCCGGGAGTATCGGGCGTGCCTTCGTACATCACGCTGGTCGCCGCGTTGGCGAGCGGCCCGTAGACCACGTAGCTGTGGCCGGTGACCCAGCCAACGTCGGCCGAGCACCAGTAGACATCGGTATCGGCATGGAGATCGAACACGTAGCGATGGGTGAACGCGACCTGCGTGAGATAGCCGCCGGTCGTGTGCATGATGCCCTTCGGCTTCGCCGTCGTGCCCGAGGTGTAGAGAATAAAAAGCAGATCCTCCGCGCGCATACTTTCTGGCTGGAAGGTCGTTCCGGGACCATGGGCGTCGAGGAGGTCGTGGTACCAAACGTCGCGACCGGCTTGCATGGTCACGTCGAGGTTGCAGCGGTTCACGACCACCACATGCTCGATGGAGGGGCACTCGACGATGGCGGCATCGACGTTCACCTTGAGCGCACTGGGCGCACCGCGACGGAAACCACCATCGGCGGTGATGACGGCCTTGGCTTCGGCGTCGTTGATCCGGTCGCGTAGTGACTCCGAGGAGAAGCCGCCGAACACGACCGAGTGCGCCGCGCCGATACGCGTGCAGGCAAGCATGGCCACCGCCGCCTCCGGAATGAGCGGCATGTAGATGGCCACGCGATCACCGCGTTGCACACCGAGTTCGCGCAGCGCGGCCGAGAGCCGCTGCACTTCGTCGAGGAGACCTGCGTACGTGATCGTGCGGGTGTCGCCGGGCTCGCCTTCAAAATGGAACGCCACGCGATCACCGAGGCCGTTGGCGACATGCCGATCGAGGCAGTTCGCACTGATGTTGAGCTCGCCGTCTTCGAACCATCTGGCGAACGGCAGTTGCCAATCGAGCGTCTTGGTGAATGGCTTCGTCCACGTGACGAGTTCACGGGCTTGGCGGGCCCAGAATGCCTCCCAGTCGGTGTCGGCTTCATTGTGGAACCGACGATCGGCCAGGAGCGTGGCGGCAACAAATGCCGCAGACGGAGCAAAGGTCCGCTGCTCGCTCAATAGGGCGTCAAGGGTCGGCTCGCTCATAGCCGCCGACGCTAGTGCTCTGACCACGCCGTCCTGCTGGCCGGCCACGTGGGCCACCCGGTACGTGCGGCGCTACCGTCGACGCATGGCTCTACGCACGTTCGTCATCGACACCGACACCGCCTCCGATGATGCCGTGGCCCTCGTCATGGCGCTCATGCATCCGGGCATCGACGTGCGGTCCATCACGGTCGTGGCCGGCAATGTGCCGCTGCCGATGGCAGTGAACAACGCGCTCCTCACCGTTGAGCGATGCGTGGCCGAGGGTTGCCGCTCTGTTCCCGTTCACGCCGGGCTCGACGCTCCCCTTCACCGCGCATTGGAAACCGCGCAATACGTCCACGGTGAAGACGGCATGGGCGACATCAACCTCCCGCCGGCGACCACGTTCGCCGCCGGGCACGATGCGGTCACCGAGCTCCTCGAGCTACCGGCGCGTTCCGTCGAACCACTCACGCTTGTGACCCTCGGGCCGCTCACCAACGTGGCCGCCGCGTTGGCGCGTGATCCTTTCCTTCTCACTCGCTACGAGCGCACAGTGATGATGGCTGGGGCACCGGACCTCGTCGGCAACGAAAATGCGCACGGTGAGTTCAACGTGTGGTGCGACCCGGAGGCGGCCGAAATCGTGTTCGCCGCGCCCGGCGCGAAAACGCTCGTCGGTTGGAACATTTCCCGCCAGTTCGCGGTCATGACCCCCGCCGATCAGACGCACCTCACCACCCTCGGCCCGCTCGGCGAATTCGTCCACGAGATCAACCGAGTCGTCAACGAGTACTGCCTGAACACCGGCCTTCGCGGCTACGACCTGCCCGATGCGATAGCTATGGCGATCGCCATAGATCCTCAGATCGCCACCGACACCACCGACGAGCCCGTCGTGGTCACGATCGAGGGCGAGGACAACCGCGGCGCCTCGACCCCGTCGACCGACCCGAACCGCCCACCCATGCGCGTCGTCTGGAAGGCCGACGAAGCGGCGTTCAAACGTCAACTCTTCGCCGCCTGCCAGAAGTAGCCCCAAGCCGGCCTGCGGAGCAGCCCGGCCGCGCAGATACCGCAGTGCCACCGCGCAGATCCGGTCTGCCACGGGGCCGACCAGGGGCCGCTCCGCGCACCTCGACCGTTGTGCGACCCGATCGGCAACCGGCCGACGCCCAACTGTTCTGCCCACTCGACACACAGGTGCTCATCACGTCGCTCCGTTACGATTTTGGTTTGAGCCATTGGGCGACGACGAAGGCACCGAGGCCGGTGGGGTCGAGGAGCGCTTCGGCTTCGCCGATGCGACTTCGTGCGGCCAGCGCTTCGAGGTCCCCGATGCCGGCGCGTTCGGTCCAGATCCGGTGCGCAGTGGCGACGAGCTCCTCGATGTCGTGCTCGATGAGGAACTCAGCTTGGGTTGCGACCGATGACACATTCTGACTCCGGCTGACGAAATCGATGGCCACGTCGGCCGTAACGTCGCACATGCCGGCGTGGGCGAATGGGTC
>JAYSTV010000081.1:0-10232 GCA_043719425.1 Acidimicrobiia bacterium
CGCCTGGAATCCATCGTCGTCGGCGTAGGCCGCTCCGTAGACCCCGGAGATCGACCGGATCTCCGCCTTGTGGCGGCCGAAAACGAGCTCAAGGGCATCACTGATCTCGCCGACGGTCGCCCGTGCGCGTGTGGCCTTGACCGCCAGATCCAACAGGTTGGCGTTGCCTCGTGCCCCATCCGTAAGCGCGCGTAGTGCCTCGGCTACGACGACCGAATCTCGGGTCGCCTTGATGTGCTCCAGGCGAGCGATTTGCGAGGCACGCACGGCGGTGTTGTCGATGTCGAGTGTGTCGACCTGGTCCTCAGTGGCGAGGCGGTACTTGTTCACGCCGACGATGGTGTCCTCGCCTCGGTCGACGCGCGCCTGTCGCCGTGCGGCCGCTTCTTCGATCCGGAGCTTCGGCATCCCCGATTCGACCGCTTTGGTCATGCCCCCAAGTGCTTCGACTTCTTGGATGATCTTCCACGCTTCGGAGGCCAGCGAATGGGTGAGGGACTCGATGTAGTACGAACCGCCGAGGGGATCAACGACGTTGGTGACGCCGGACTCCTCGGCGATAATCAGCTGGGTATTGCGGGCGATACGGGCAGAGAACTCCGTCGGGAGGGCGATGGCCTCGTCGAAGGAATTGGTATGCAGACTTTGCGTTCCGCCGAGCACGGCAGCCATCGCCTCAATCGTGGTCCGAACCACGTTGTTCATTGGGTCCTGCTCCGTGAGTGAGACGCCGCTGGTTTGGCAGTGCGTGCGCAGCATCATTGACGAGGTCTTCTTCGGCTCGAACTGCGCCACGATGCGAGCCCACAGCAGACGAGCGGCCCGGAGCTTGGCGACCTCCATGAAGAAGTTCATGCCGATACAGAAGAAGAACGAGAGGCGCCCGGCGAATTCGTCGATGGCGAGGCCGGTGTTCTTGGCCGCGCGGACGTATTCGAGACCATCGGCGAGCGTGAAGGCCAACTCCTGAACGCACGTGGCCCCCGCTTCTTGCATGTGGTAACCGGAGATCGAGATGGAATTGAACTGCGGCATGTTCGCCGCGGTATAGCCAATGATGTCGGCAATGATGCGCATCGAGGGCGTGGGCGGATAGATGTAGGTGTTGCGGACCATGAACTCTTTGAGGATGTCGTTCTGAATAGTTCCGGCCAATTTGTCGGGGCTCACGCCCTGCTCTTCGGCGGCCACGATGTAGCCGGCGAGAACGGGCAACACGGCACCGTTCATCGTCATCGACACGCTCATCTTGTCGAGCGGGATACCGTCGAAGAGGATCTTCATATCCTCGACCGAATCGATGGCGACGCCGGCCTTGCCCACATCGCCGGTGACCCGAGGATGGTCCGAGTCGTAGCCGCGGTGGGTGGCGAGGTCAAAGGCCACGCTCACGCCCTGCTGGCCGGCGGCGAGATTTTTGCGATAGAACGCGTTCGACGCTTCGGCCGTGGAAAAGCCCGCGTATTGACGGATCGTCCAGGGCCGACCGGTGTACATCGTGGCCCGCACGCCCCGGGTAAACGGCGCAAAACCGGGAAGGGTGTCGACGAGCTCGAGGGCCTCAAGATCGGCGGCCGTGTACAGCGCTTTGACGTCGATGCCTTCGGGTGTGTGCCACGTGAGGGTGTCGGGCGAATCGACCTTGGCTTCCTTAGCGGCAAGGGCGCGCCAGGCGTCGATGGTCGGAGCGTCGAAGTCGTGATGCACGCTCACAGGCTACGGCGCGAGTCCTGGGAAGTCACACCGACCGTGTTGCGAGCAGTGAAGCGGAGCGGAGCAGCGCAGCGCCAGTGTTGACAGGCTACGGCGCGAGTCCTGGGAAGTCACACCGGAGCAGTCCGGGCGAGAGGGGTAACGTCGGCGAATGCGCACCTGGTCGACGATCGACGCCTTTACGGAGTTCGCGCAGAGTGGCGGCATCGTCGAGCCGGGCGATGCGATGCCAGAGGCGTATCGCGTCGAGGTCTTCCGGTTCATCGAGATGCACGCCAACTCCGAACTGTTCGGCGGACTGTGTGAACGCCATTGGGTTTCGCGCGCGCCAGGGCTTCATCGGAAACTGGCATTTCTGGCCAAGACGCAGGACGAGATTGGTCATGCTCACCTGCTCTATATGGTCGCCGCCGATCTCGGCGTGAAGACCCGGGCGGACATGCTCGACGATCTCGTGGCCGGGCGCACCCGCTTTCATAACGTCTTTCATTACAAGACCGAGACCTGGGCCGATCAAATCGTGATCGCCTTCCTGGTCGACGCGGCCGCCCTCACCACGCAGCAGGCCGTGCTCAAAGAGTGCTCGTACGGACCGTACCGACGCATCCTTCGCCGAATCGTCAGCGAGGAGGGTTTTCATATGCGCCACGGCGAGGAGATGCTGCTCACGTTGGCGGAGGGAACCGAGATCCAGCGTGCCCTGTTTCAAGACGCGCTCAATCGGTGGTGGGAATCCGTTGTTCACTTCTTCGGCCCGCCGACGAAACCCGACGACGCGTTGCTCCGCTGGAAGATTAAATCGGCGACCAACGAAGAACTACGCGATCGGTTCGTCCAGAAGTTCGTGCCACTTCTGCAGGACTATGGCTTCGTCATCCCCGATCCGCAGCTCCGCCGTGACCGAGACGGCCGATGGGTCCTTGGCTCGATCGACTGGACGGCGCTGTCGGCCACACAGCGCAATGTTGGCCCAGACTCAGCGGCACGCGTGGCGCAGTCAAAGGCGGCGTGGGACGACACCGCGTGGATCCGCCGAGCGCTCCATGTGGACCAGGAGCGAACCGTCGTGCCGGTATGACCCGTATCGATATCGATACTGCCGTTCGCGCCG
Source organism: Acidimicrobiia bacterium (assembly GCA_043719425.1). Taxonomy (GTDB): domain Bacteria; phylum Actinomycetota; class Acidimicrobiia; order Acidimicrobiales; family JANYDT01; genus JANLQX01. Next base: position 2,825 of record JAYSTV010000081.1, read on the forward strand.
TCGCTGACCCGGAACTCGGTGGCCTGAGTATTGGTGACCTCGGGCTTGTCTACGACGTGCGCGCTGATGACCGGGGCAAGGCGTCGGTCACGCTGCTGCCAACGTTCTTGGGTTGCCCGGCTCTCAACCTCATCGCCGCCGATGTTGTTGTCGCGGCAGTGTCGGCCGGGGCATCGACGTGCACCGTCATATGGTCCAACACGCCACGATGGTCGTCGGACCGAATCACGCCGGCCGGGGTGCGCCATCTGGCCGGGCTCGGCATCGCCGTGGTCACGAACCACTCGACCGCGCCATCGTGCCCGACGTGTGGGGGATCCACGTTGCGATCCGTCGCTCCCGTCGGAGCGACGGCGTGTCGTTCCGTGGCGTGGTGCGGCCAGTGTCGTTCCGTGATCGACGTCCTCGGCGGCGATCGCGAGGTTTCATATGCCCACGTATGAAGTGTTTCTTCGCGCCGACGGGCGCGACGGGTTCAGCCATGCGGGGTCGCTGCAGGCGCCCGACGATGACATGGCCACGCTCTATGCCCGCGAGACCTACATCCGGCGTGGCGAGGGTGCGTCGGCGTGGGTCGTTCGACGTGAGCATGTGCTGGCCATCGATGCTGCCGATCTAGAAGTCACCGCGGCTCGGACCCAGGGACTGAACAACGGACAGGCAGTTGCCGCCCGACGCAAGAGTCGCCGGGGCGAGTCTGGTGCCGAGCAATGATTGCGGCGCTCCCGATCCCGGAGGTGGCCCCTGCCGTGGCCGCAGTAGTGCTCGCCCTCGCCGACGACGAACTGGTCATCGGTCATCGGCACAGCGAGTGGCTCGGACTCTCCCCCTTTCTTGAGGAGGATCTGGCCACGGCTTCGATCGCCCAGGACGAGCTCGGTCACGCCCGCGCGCTCTATGCGGTCCTGTGGCCGTCGTGGACTGATCGCGACTCGCTCGTCACGTTGCGTTCGGTCGAGCACTGGCGGTGTTGTGCATTGGTCGAACTCGACGCCCGTCCGTGGGAACGCCACCTCGTTCGTCACGTTTTCTACGACGTGATCGAGGAACATCGCTGGCGCGCCCTCGCCGAGTTCAACGTACCTCAGCTGACGGCTTTGGTACCGCGAGCGCTGGCCGAGGAGCGTTGGCATCGACGCCATGCCGTCGACCTGTTGCTGCGGCTCTCCCCGGCGGGAGGCGACATCCTCCAGGAGCAAGTCACCAGTCTGTTCCCACTCGTAGGTGCACTTACCGATGGTCTTTCTCGCTCTCATCGAGCTGAAGCGTTGCGTGATCTCGTCGACGTGATCACTCGATCGGGGCTCAAGGCGCCGGACAACATCGCCTTCGCCGACCACGACCGAAGACGGCGCAGTCCCGCCTTCGCCGCCGTGCACCAGTCGTTGATCGAGGTGGCCGGCATCGATCCTGCGGCCACTTGGTGATGGCTCAGAACCGCTACGGTCATGGCCGTGATTGAACTTGGGTGGGAGCGGCGGTTTCTCGCCTTTGGCCGAAGGATCGACGCCGTATGTGGACCCTTCATGACCGTGCAACTCGATGTGCAAGCACCCTTGCCCGAGGGTCCCATCCTCATGGCCGCCAATCACCACAGCTTCGTCGACATGATCGTCGCCGTCATCTGCTGTACCCGCTTGGAGCGTCCCACGCGGCTCATCGTCAAGGGTTCGTTCTTCACCAAACCCATTCTCGGTGGGTTCCTTCGTCGAACCGGTTGCATCGCCGGCGGACGTAAGAGCGGCGCCGATCTGGTCGCCTCGGAGTCGATCGCCGACGGTTTGTCCTGTGCGATCATGCCCGAGGGCAAGATCACGCTCATCGAACCCGGGCGAGTCCTTGCCCCGCTGCTGCCGGGGGTCGCATCGATTTGGTCGACCGCGAAATGCCCGTTCGTCGCCGTCGGTATCGCCGGTGCCCATCAGGTGTGGCCCAAGGGCCGTCCGCCCAGGTTGCCGAAGCGTCGCTCGCGACGCCCGATCGTGGCGGTTCGAGTGGCGGTTGCTGATTCTGGGATCGACGGGGCGCGAACGCTCGAGCGGGTCGCGGAGATCATGGAGGCAAACTGCGTGGCCAGTGAAGCGACTCGTGTAGCGCTGACGGCAGCACAAGCCGGTCGCTGACTGTTCGCGAGCTACGCGAATCGGGATCGCAGGACCTGGGCGGCGTTCTCCATCGCCGTGATCTTCGCCGACGCGTGCTCGCGTGGCAGGAACCACATCCCGCAGTCGGGGCCGAGTCGCATTCGAGCCGGACCAACAACGTCGGTGGCGGCCGTGGCCCGGGCAACAATGACGTCGACGGTCTCCACCGATGCTTCGGTATCCAGATCGAGGACGCCGAGGATCACGCCTTTCGTTCCGCAGTGTTCGAGGAGCTCCGGTGCGTGGTTCGGCTGTGCGTATTCCAGGCTGATGTCGTTGACCCGGCTGGCGGCAAGCACGTCGAGGGCCTGGGCGTAGACGGGGGTGGCCCGCTTCTCGGCGATGTTCTTCGAGTAGCCGTAGCAAACATGAACGGCCGTTCTCGTGGTGATGCCGTTCATGGCGCGGTCGAGAGCTTCGGTGGCGAACGAGGCGACGGTGGAGTAGCGGAAGTGCACTTCGGGTTCGTCGAGTTGGATTAGGTCCACGCCCAACTGTTGCAGCAGCTTCAGTTCGACGTTGAGGGCGTCGGCGAGGGCAAACGCGACCTTGTCGAGAGCGCCGTAATGTTCATCGATGAGACGAAGGGCGAGCGTGGTTGGGCCGATGACTGTGACCTTCACGCCGTGGCTCGTGTGGGACTTCAAGAAGCCGGAGGCCGGTCCGATCATCGGTGACTGCCAGGTGAGCGGACCGACGATGCGCGGTTGCACGGTGAGCGGCCGCGGGGCGGCGCCGGCAGCCGGTGCGGGACGCGGTTTCATTGTCAGGTACTCGGCCACATCGAAGGGACGAAACACCGGAGCACTCTGCGCGGCAGGAGAGGTGTCGAGTCCGCCAAGCCCGAGCGTGAAGTGACCGGAGAACGTCTGGCGTCGTTGTTCGCCGTCGGTCACGTAGGTGAGACCGGCTCGTTCCTGATCGGTGATGGCGAGACGGACGGCATCGTCTTGGGCCTCGTGAAGGTGGTTGGGCGCGACACGCCACCACGTGCCCTCGGCGTCGTAGACCCTGTCGTGATCACATAGCCACTGCGGTTTGCACCAGCTTCCAACGAGCTGCGTGGGAAAGAGCGGAAGTTCGATCATCGGACCGCACCATCAAAGCTGACCTGTGGACCGTTGACCTGGGCGATGGGCATTCGGCCACCGTAGCCAACTTCGTTTGGCGGCCGTCGGCTACAGGGTCGACGGCAGCGTCACAACGAAGCGAGCTCCACCAATTGGTGCGCTCGTCACGCTGACGGTTCCCAGGTGACGGCCAACCACGTCGGCCACGATGGCGAGTCCCAGTCCGGCGCCGCCTCCACCCACTCGCGTTCGTGACGCATCGAGCTGGGTGAAGCGGTCGAAGATCCGGTGGCGTTCCTCAAGTGGCACGCCGGGCCCGTCGTCGTCGACCAACAACTCGATCTGTGAAGCGCTGGTCGCTCGCAGGGTCAACTGCACCTTCGACGTGGCGTGATGAATGGCATTCGATACGAGGTTGACAATGACCCGCCGCAGCTCATCAGGATGACCGGTCACCCGTCCCGCCGACACGTGCGCCGTATCGATCGTGACCCGACTCACCGTTCGTAGATAGCTGATTTCCTCGCCGATGAGTTCATCGAGGTCGACGGTCACGGGGGGCGTTGCCGTCGTGGTGTCGGTGCGGGCCAGCATGAGTAGGTCATCGACCAATCGCTCCATGCGCGACGTCTGGCGCAGCGACGTTTCGGCGACACCCTTCCAGTCCGTGGCGTCGGGGGCGCGGAGCGCAACTTCGAGCCTGGTCCGAACCGTGGCCAGCGGACTGCGGAGTTCGTGCGACGCGTCGCTGACAAACCGACTTTGCCGGTCATGGGATTGCTGCACGCGACCGAGGAGACCGTTCATGGTTCGAGCCAGTCGGCCGACCTCATCCATTGACCGAGGTTCGCTCACCCGCGCGGCGAGGTCGGCGGAACGAATGGCTTCGACTTGGCGGCGCAACTCATCCACCGGACGAAGCGCGCGTCGGGCGACGAAACCAATGCCGAGCGCACCGAGAACGACGAGCAACGGTCCGCCGATTCGTAGCTGGCGGAACAGCGACGCCTCCGCGTCCCTGATGCTTTTCATCGGCGCGGCCACCAGAATCCACGAGGGTCCCGCCGTCGTGGAAACGCCCACCTTGGTCAGGCGCACGTCGACCCCGTCGACCTGGGCCTTGGTTCTTCCGACTTCTCCATCGCGCATAACCGGGGAGGTGCTGGCCACCATGAGTTCCATGTCGCTGACATTGGCTGAAGCTCCGAGAACCTTGCCCGTGGCCGTGACGATCTGACAGAAAAGCGGCGAGTCCCGCTGGGTCGAAATTCGCAGAGGGACCGGGCCGTCAGCGACCAATTCGCGCAGGCTCGAGACCTGCGCGTCGATGCTCTGATCGAGGCTGTCCAGCTGAGCGCGATGCAACGCCGATCGGAACGCCACAATCCCGGCGCCGACGCCCAACGTGAGGACAAGTGCGGAGATGGCGGCGATACGAAGCGCTACCGGCGCGTTACGGACGCGCTTCATCGTTCGGCATCGAACCGGTATCCCACGCTGTGCTTCATGTGCGTGGTTCGCTCATCGTTCGGCATCGAACCGATATCCCACGCCGCGCAACGTCTGCAGACTTGCTCGGCCGAACGGCACGTCGATCTTCTTTCGGAGATAGCCGATGTAGACCTCAACAACGTTTGGGTCACCCTGAAACTCGGCACCCCAGACTTCTTCGAGCAGGTCGGTCTTTCCGGCCGGGTCGGGACTCATCCGCAAGATCGCCGCCAGCAACGAGATTTCGCGGGCGGTCAACGCAATCTCGACGTCGCGACGCCACACGCGATGCTGACGGAGGTCGACGATCATGTCGCCGCGTTGAATTCGTCCGCCATCGTCAGTCGTGGCCGACGCGGACCGTCGGAGCAGGGCACGAAGCCGTGCCAACAACACGACAAACGAAAACGGTTTGCCGAGATAGTCGTCGGCCCCGGTGTCAAGAGCTTCAGCCTCGTCGAACTCGCCGCGCTTGGCGGTCAGCATCAAGATCGGCGTTTGCACGCCGGACTCTCGGAGATCGCTACACACGCGGTAGCCGTTGCGTTTCGGCAACATGATGTCCAACACGATGGCGTCGAAGCGCGATTCGCAGGCCAAGGTGAAACCCGTGTCGCCGTCGTGGGCAATGACAACCTCGAAACCTTCCTGACGGAGGCCGTCGGCAACGGCGTCGGCGAGATCGATTTCGTCGTCAACGACGAGCACCCGAGCCATTTGCCCCACCCTAACGAACGCGACGTCGCCAGGGTCTCGCCGGCCTCAGGCTCCGCTCAGCTCGCCCGCCAATGCGCCGAGACGAGTTTCGCCTTCGACCGTCTGACCCCCGAGACGCAGGAAGGCTTCCATCGCCGTCCGAGCTCGTTCGTGACCGATGGTTCGGAAGAACGCCGACATTTCGTCGAGCAGGTCTTCCGGCAGATCGTGCTCGGCCCGGAGCACGCAGCGCTTGGCTTCGGCGATGGCGTGAGGCGGAAAGCGTGCACTCCGCGCCGCCAGTGCGTGCGCTGTCGCGCGGACCTCGGTCGACGGAAAGCATCGGTTCACCCAACCCCAGCGCTCGGCCGTTTCGGCATCGATGTCGTCGCAGCCAAGGATCACCTCCATGGCGCGGGAGCGGCCGATCAGGCGGGGGAGACGCTGGGTGCCGCCGCCGCCGGGCAGAATTCCGAGGGCAACCTCAGGCTGGTTGAAGATCGCTGTTTCGCGTGCGGCGTAGCGAACATCGAACGACATCGCCAGCTCACTTCCACCGCCCCCGACCCGCCCTTCGATGACGGCGATGGTGAGCTTCGGCATCGTGCGGAACAGCTCGCAGACACGCGTGAATTGGGCGAGCTCGAACGGACGGAGCTCAACGGGAAAGCGGAGGATGGTGGCCACGTCGAAATGGGCGATCCAAAACCCGGGGGTGGAACTCTGCACGACGACGGCACCCACCCCGGCGTCGTAGGCGCACCACGAGCCCACTCGTTCAAGCTCGCTGAGAAGGGCCCCGTCGAAGAGATTGATGGGCGGACGGTCGATGGTGACGGTGACGACTCGACCACCTTGGTCGGACTGCGCAACTCGAAGGAACTGGAGATCATCGGGGATGGCCATGGCGTGACGTTACCGGCGGAGGATGGTGTTTGCCCGGGGCGTCACTACAGTCGCAGGACGACTCGGACCCGGGTCGGTTGATGGTTCTGGAGTGTTTGATGAGTGAAGATCAGGTCGCCGCCGAGCAGGGCGCGGTCCCGCGTGAGGCGCGTCGACGCCGCGGCGGTCGGGGCTCGATCGAGGGCCGATCTCTGGTCCCGGAACAGCGTCCGTACGGTCAGTCCCGCCTTCGTTACCAGCCCACCGAAGTGGTCTCCGCCGACCAGTTGGAGATGATCCACGAAGCTTCGCTCGATGTCCTGGAGCGCATCGGGATGGACGTATTGAGTGAGCCGGCACGAGAAGTCTTCGTTGCTGCCGGTGCGACGATGAGCGGCGAACGCATTCGGATCGGACGCGAGATTGTGAGCGCGGCGATGGCCTCGGCTCCGGCCGAATTCACTCTGCATGCCACGAACCCGAGCCACTCGTTGCGCGTCGGCGGGAACTGGGTGGCTTTTGGCTCGGTGGCGAGCGCCCCGAACGTGTTCGATCGTGACAAGGGCCGACGGATCGGCAACCGCGTCGACTACCAGAACCTGATCAAGCTCGGCCAGATGCTCAACACGGTGCACTTCTTTGGCGGGTATCCGGTTGAGCCGATCGATCTCCACGCGTCGGTCCGCCACCTCGATGCGACGTACGACGCGCTCACGCTCGCCGACAAGCCGATCCACGTGTACTCCCTCGGCGCTGAACGCAACCGCGACGTGATCGAGATGGTGCGGATCGCGCGCGGTATCGACGACGCCACGTTGGAACGCGAGCCGTCGTTGTTCACCATCATCAACACGTCATCGCCGTTACGGCTCGACCTGCCGATGGCCACGGGCATCATCGAAATGTCATCGCGCAATCAGGTCGTGTGCATCACCCCGTTCACGCTGGCTGGCGCCATGGCTCCGGTCACCATCGCCGGCGCCGTTGCTCAGCAAAATGCCGAGGCGCTTCTCGGGATGACGCTCACGCAGTTGATTCGTCCCGGATCACCAGTGATCTACGGAGGATTCACCTCGAACGTTGACATGCAGTCCGGCGCGCCGGCCTTCGGCACACCGGAAT
>JAYSTV010000082.1:0-1742 GCA_043719425.1 Acidimicrobiia bacterium
GGCGAGTCAACCTTCTTGCCCGGCGAGCGCGTCGATGCCCGGATCTTCTCGATCATCAACCGCCAGCTCCGTGATGAGGGTAAGGGCCCGGCCGAAGGCCGCCCCGAGCTCATGGGTATCACCAAGGCCTCGCTCGCCACCGAGTCGTGGTTGTCGGCGGCCTCGTTCCAGGAGACCACCCGGGTGCTCACCGAAGCAGCCATCGAAGGCCGCAGCGACAGCCTTCTCGGCCTCAAGGAAAACATCATCATCGGCAAGCTCATCCCGGCCGGTACCGGCATGCCGCGCTACCGCGACGTCGGCATGGTTGTTGAGGGTGCCGTGGCCACCATTGGCTCGGCCTCGGACACGCCCGAGAGCCTCGCGGCCTGGTTAGCCGGTATCAACGCCGAGTTGCCGACGGCAACGTTCGACGAGTCCGTCCTCACCTCCATGGTCAACGAAGAAGCCGAAGCCGAGTCCCGTCGGGCCGAGGCGCTCCGGGTTCTTGGCGGCCACGACGCCTGACCAACAAACGGCCGTCCCCGCCTCTCGGGGGCGGCGGTTTTGGGACCCCCCGGGGTCCGCTAGAATTTCATGCCTTGCGCGTCCGGTTCGGGCGCGTTCTCACCCGCCAGCAGCAACGTTTCCGAGGTATCTGTGCCCACCATTCAGCAGCTGGTCCGCAAGGGCCGCGAGTCCAAAGTCGACAAGACCAAGACCCCGGCCCTCAAGGGCTCGCCGCAGCGTCGTGGCGTGTGTACCCGCGTGTACACAACGACTCCCAAGAAGCCGAACTCGGCGCTTCGCAAGGTCGCCCGTGTCCGCCTCAACTCTGGCGTCGAAGTCACCGCGTATATCCCCGGTGAAGGCCACAACCTGCAGGAACACTCGATCGTGCTTGTTCGTGGCGGCCGTGTGAAGGACCTTCCGGGCGTCCGCTACAAGATCATTCGTGGCACCCTCGACGCCGCCGGCGTGAAGAACCGCAAGCAAGCCCGTTCGCGCTACGGCGCGAAGAAGCCGTGACCGGCGCCATCGCGACCGTCGTCTGAGACCAACGAAGAACAAGGAACACAACCGCCATGCCTCGCAAGGGTCCTGCCCCACGTCGTGAGATCCTCCCGGATCCCGTCTATAACTCGGTCCTCGTCTCGAACGTGGTCAACAAAGTGCTGCTCGAGGGCAAGCGCTCGACTGCCGAGCGCATCGTTTATGACGCCATGACCAAAGCCGCCGAAAAGGCCCAGGCCGAGCCGCTCGCCGTGCTCAAGCGGGCAATGGACAACGTCCGTCCGGCGCTCGAGGTCAAGAGCCGTCGAGTCGGTGGCGCCACCTACCAGGTGCCGATCGAAGTTAAGCCGCGCCGGGCCAACACGCTCGCCATCCGCTGGTTGGTGGAGAATGCCCGTAAGCGCCGCGAGCGCAGCATGGCCGAGCGCCTGGCCGCCGAACTGCTCGACGCGAACAATGGTGTTGGTGCGTCGGTGAAGAAGCGCGACGATGTGCAAAAGACCGCCGAAGGCAACAAGGCCTTTGCCCACTACCGCTGGTAACGATCGGTCGGTAGCACCGTCGTTCCGCCGTTCCTTGACAGCCTGACCCTCCCCCCTCCACCCGACTGATAGGTACAGATATGGCCCGCGAGTTTCCACTCGAGCGCACCCGCAACATCGGCATCATGGCGCACATCGATGCCGGTAAAACCACCACCACGGAGCGCATCCTCTATTACACGGGGAAGAGCTACAAGATCGGTGAAG
>JAYSTV010000083.1:0-4248 GCA_043719425.1 Acidimicrobiia bacterium
CGTCGACTGCGGCCAGCGTCGGCCGAGGGCGGCCGTCAGCGGACCCGGCCCGCAGCCGAGGTCGACGATGCGCTCCGGTTGGTCGACCGGCACCCGTTCGACCAATTCGAAGAACGGACGGCTGCGCTCATCGCCGAATCACAGGTACTGCGTGGGATCCCAAGTCATGGCCTCACGATGCGAACAATACAAGTTCAATACAAGTGGCTTCGGCGAGACTTTCGTCATGCTCTTGCTTCACGACTCGGAGATCGCCGGGTGGCTACCGGGCCCGGCCGATGACCGGGCGGCCGCACTGGTTTCCGTGCTCAACCGGTACCGCGAGCCGGGTCGGAGCTATCACGATGTGGTCCACGTGCGAGCCGTGGTCGCGCGCGCCGTTTCGCTCCTGACCGATGCCGGAAGCGATGTTCTTGATCCGGCGACCGTGGTGTGGGCGGCGCTCTGGCACGACGCGATCTATGACCCGCGCTCGTCGACCAACGAAGCCGACAGCGCCGCCTTGGCACGCGAGTCGTTGGCGTCGTTTGCGGTGACCAAACCGCAGCTCGATGAAGTCGAGCGGTTGATTCTTCTGACCGCCGGGCACCGGGTGGCCAACGACGATACGGCGGGGGCGATCCTGGTCGACGCCGATCTCGCCGTGCTGGGTGGCGAACCGTCGGCCTATCAGGCCTACGTCGCTGGTGTCCGCGCCGAATACCACTTTGTGCCCGATGGCGCCTGGTGCACCGGACGGTCCGCGGTGCTTCGTCGTCTGCTCGATCTCTCTCGGATTTTCACGACGACTGGTATGCGTGCATATGAGACAGCCGCGCGTCGAAATCTCGCCGCGGAGCTTGCTTCGTTGACCCCTGGTCCTGGAAGCGGGACTACTCGCTCGGTGGATTCATCCCGATGATCGAGAGAATGAACTCGGCCGCCTTCGATGCCGACCGCGCGCCACTGCGGACGTCGGCTTCGATAGTCTGCACGCGTTGATCAGCGCGCAGAGCATCGATCACGCGGTCGTTCACGTCGGACCACAGCGCAGCGTTTTCCTGCGCTCGTCGACGTTCGATCTGCTCGCGGCTTCGCGCGGCTCGCAAGTCGATGAGCGTTGACCAGAGCATGTCGACGCCCATGCCGGTGATGGCTGAGGCGGCCAACGCACGCGGTGTCCACGATGGTGATGACGGTCGCATGAGCCCGAGGGCGCTGGCGTAGTCGCTCAACGTTGATCGGGCCTGCGCTTCGAGCGCGCCGTCGCATTTGTTGACCACGATCACGTCGGCGAGCTCCATGATCCCGCGCTTCACGCCCTGCAGTTCGTCACCGCCGGCGGGAGCGACGAGCAAAACGAAGGCGTCGGTCAGGTTGGCGACGGCGATCTCCGACTGACCGACGCCGACCGTTTCGACGAGCACAACGTCGTAGCGGGCGGCCTCGACGAGACGAATCACTTCACGAGTTCGGCGGGCCACGCCGCCGAGCGTGCCGCCGCTAGCGGTTGGTCTGATGAACGCGTTGGGGTGACGGGCGAGCTCGGCCATGCGGGTCTTGTCGCCGAGGATCGAGCCGCCCGTGCGCGACGACGAGGGGTCGACCGCCAACACCGCCACCCGGAGTTCGAGGTCGCGGACAAGGTGCAACCCGAACGTCTCGATGAACGTCGACTTGCCCACGCCCGGCGTGCCGGTGATGCCAATGCGGAACGTGTCGTCGTGACGCGGGAGGGCGTCAAGCAGGGCCACCGCTTCGGCTCGGTGGTCAGCTCTCGTCGACTCGACGATCGTGATGGCTCGGGCTAAGGCGCGTCGATCACCGCCGACGATCTGCTCGTTCAACATCACCGACTCGACACTAAACGCCGGTTCCCGTTGAACCGGGTCTGGTCCATGAGACCTGAGTGGGGGCCGAGACCGTTTCGGCGAGCAGCGGAGCGCCAACGGAGCGGCACAGCGCCAGCGGAGCAGCACAGCGCCAAGGAAAACAGTCTGTACGGTCGTGGGTCGTGTATTCGCCGCCCGCCTTTGTCGAAACCGATCCGGTCGCCATCGCCGCCATCTTGCGTGATCACTCGCTCGCCCAGTTGATTGTGGCCGGACCCGACGGTCTTGTGGCGTCACCGGTGCCGATGCTGGTGCGCGGCTGCGTCGGCTTCGAGGGCTGGCGCCTCGTGGGTCACCTGGCCAAAGCCAATCCGGTGCTGACAGCCGGTCCAGCGCTCGCCATCTTCACCGGGGTCGAGGCCTACATCTCGCCGTCGGCCTACGTGACCAAGCGCGAGCACGGCCGCGTGGTCCCAACTTGGAACTACGAAACGGTTCAGGTCCACGGTGAATTGGCTTTACGTCCCGAACCGGATTGGATTCTTGAACTCATAAGTGAACTTACGAATCAACACGAGTCCAACCGAGCTGAGCCCTGGCACGTGTCGGACGCGCCGGCCGACTACATCAACGGGCTGCTTCGAGCGATTGTCGGCATCGAACTTGTCGTGACGAAGGTCGTGGCCAAGCGCAAACTTTCACAAAACCAACCCGACGCCAACGCCGACGGCGTGCGGGCCCAACTTTCGGCGGGCACTCCGTCGGAACAAGCAGCTGCCGCCGCGATGCCGCCGCGCTGAACGGCGCGGCCATCCCACTCCGGTCCAACTCGCATCCCAGACCCCCGAAATCCGGCACGTAGAGGCGACTTTTTCGCCCGAAGTGGGATGGCCAAACCCGCCATCTGGGATGTTCTCTCGCGCCGAACCGCCGTGGTCGTGTTCCGCCAATCCGGTGCCGTCACACTTGCGGGGTGTCTGAACCTTTGCTTACCGGTCCCGCCGCCGCGTCGTTGCTCGGCCTCGACGGATTCCGAGATCACGTCTGGCCGCCAATGTGGCTCCAGCCGCACACGACCTCGGCCTCGCCGGGCATCGTTCGAGTCCGAACACGGGCGCCACTCAGTCCTGTGGTTGTCTCGGGAACGACCGTCGCTCCAGTCGCCCTCGTGCTGATGCACCTGGCCCACATCCCCGAACTCCTCCGAGTTGACCGCACCCTCGCACCACGAGACCGAGTCGAATACGCCCTCGAACACGCACTGCGAACCGGGCTCGTCACGTTGGCTGACCTGCAATCGCTCCGATCGAAGATGCCGGGCGCGCAGATCATCCGAGAACTGCTCGCCCTCCGCGGCGACGAGCCGCCAACGGAGAGCTATGCCGAAACCACAGCGCTTCAGGTGTTCCGTGAGCTTGGCTATGACCCGTGGCGTCAGGTGCCGATTCTGGGCCTGGGCGGGGAGCATCACCGGATTGATTTCGTGATCGCCTTCAGACGAAAGGTACGTCGCCCGTTGTTGCTCGGTCCGGGGCTTGGCCTCGGGGTCGAAGTCGATAGTCGTGAGTTTCACGAGGGCGAGTTCGAGCGTGATCACGCTCGTCAGTCGGTCTATGACGCACTCGGGCTCCACTGGATCACGTTGACGCCGACCCAGCTGAAGCGGCCGAAGCAGGTGGAACGGGCCATCGAAGGGGCGCTGAGCCGGGCGATGAGGCCGACGAACATTCGCCGCGCTCGGGCGAGCTAATCCCAGATCGGCACGAACGGCATCCCACATCGGCGAAAAACGACGGGACTTGTTCGGATTTTTGCCTATCTGGGATGCCAAAAGGGGCGATCTGGGATGCCCGACCGGCCCCGGCCGACCCCGACCCCGACCCCGGTGGGACGGGCTAGGCGGGGACTCGGCGCGAGCGCAGGAGGGCGAGGATCTCGGCGGCGGCTGACGGGATGTTGGTGCCCGGGCCGTAGATACCGCTCACGCCGGCTGAGCGGAGAAACTCGTAGTCCTTGGCCGGAATCACGCCGCCGCAGATCACCAGCACGTCGTCGGCTCCGGCCGCCCGCAGTTCGGCAATGAGCTCGGGCACGAGAGTCTTGTGGCCAGCGGCCTGCGAGCTCACGCCGACGACATGGACGTCGTTCTCAACCGCGTCGCGCGCCACTTCGGCCGGGGTTTGGAACAGGGGAGCGACGTCGACGTCGAAACCGAGGTCGGCGAACGCCGTGGCGATGACCTTGGCACCACGATCGTGTCCGTCCTGGCCCATCTTGGCCACGAGCATGCGCGGCCGACGGCCTTCTTCGACGGCAAACGCGGCGATGTCGGCCACGATCGCCTGGAATCCATCGTCGTCGGCGTAGGCCGCTCCGTAGACCCCGGAGATCGACCGGATCTCCGCCTTGTGGCGGCCGAAAACGAGCTCAAGGGCAT
>JAYSTV010000084.1:0-4243 GCA_043719425.1 Acidimicrobiia bacterium
GTCGTGCCCTCCGGTCCTCGCCCCGTTCGTGCCGCCCGCGGCCCCAACCTCACATGTCGGGGCTGGGGTCAGGAGGCGGCCCAGCGCATGCTCATGAACAACCTCGATCCTGAGGTGGCCGAGCGTCCCGATGATCTCGTTGTCTACGGGGGCACCGGCCGTGCTGCTCGGTCGTGGGACGCCTTCGACGCAATGGTACGTACGCTTACGACCCTGGCCGATGACGAAACGATGCTCGTGCAGTCCGGCAAACCGGTCGGCGTGTTCCGTACCCACGAATGGGCGCCTCGGGTGTTGCTGGCCAACTCCAATCTCGTGCCCGAATGGGGCAACTGGGACGAGTTCCGTCGGCTCGAGCAGCTCGGCCTCACCATGTACGGCCAAATGACCGCCGGCTCCTGGATCTACATCGGCACGCAGGGCATCCTGCAGGGAACCTACGAGTGCTTCGCCGAGATCGCTCGCCGTCGTTTCCACGGCACCCTCGCCGGCACGATCACCCTCACCGCCGGCCTTGGCGGGATGGGAGGCGCCCAGCCGTTGGCCGTCACCATGAACGACGGGGTGGCGCTCTGTATCGACGTCGATCCCACCCGGGTGCAGCGGCGGGTGGAGACGCGCTATCTCGACGAGATCGCCGACTCCCTCGACGATGCGGTGGCGCGCTGCGAGAAGGCCAAGCGTGAACGTCGTCCGCTGTCGGTCGGGGTTGTTGGCAATGCTGCCGACCTGCTTCCTCGTCTTTTGGCCGCGGGCTTTCCCGCCGACATCGTGACGGATCAGACGAGCGCGCACGATCCGTTGTCGTACATTCCCAACGATCTCACCCAGGAAGCGGCCGATCGTCTGCGCTTAGACAATCCGGCCGAGCTAATCCGTCGGTCGCGTGAATCGATGGCCGCGCACTGCGCCGCGATGGTCGGCTTTCAAGACTCCGGTGCCGAAGTGTTCGACTACGGCAACAGTCTGCGGGCCGAAGCCAAGCTCGGTGGCTTCAACCGTGCGTTCGATTATCCCGGCTTCCTCCCGGCCTACATTCGTCCGTTGTTCTGTGAGGGCAAGGGACCGTTTCGGTGGGTTGCCCTGTCCGGTGATCCGGCCGACATCGCCGCCACGGACCGCGCCGTGCTCGAAGAATTCCCCGACGACGATGGGCTGGCCAAGTGGATTCACATGGCGGGGGAGCGCGTTGCGTTCCAAGGATTGCCCGCCCGCATTTGCTGGCTGGGCTACGGCGAGCGTCATCGCCTCGGTCTTCGTTTCAACGAGATGGTTCGTCGCGGCGAACTGTCGGCGCCGATCGTCATTGGTCGTGACCATCTCGACTCGGGTTCGGTCGCCTCGCCCTATCGCGAGACCGAGGCCATGGCCGACGGCTCCGATGCCATTGCCGATTGGCCGCTGCTCAACGCGCTGGTCAACACGTCGAGCGGCGCGTCGTGGGTGAGCATCCATCACGGCGGTGGCGTCGGTATCGGACGGTCCATTCACGCGGGCATGGTTGCTGTTGCCGACGGTACCGAACTGGCGGCTGAGAAGTTGTCGCGAGTCTTGATAAGTGATCCGGGAATGGGCGTGATCCGCCACGTTGATGCGGGGTATCCTGAGGCCGTTCGCGCCGCCGACGAGCGCGGTGTGCGTATACCGATGCGGGAAGGCTGAGGCGTGGCCGTTCGTCCGATTGCCCACATTGGGCATCCGGTCTTGCGGGCGCCCACACGCTTGTTGGGCGCAGGCGAGCTCGCGTCGACGGAGATCCAGACGTTGATCGACGACATGATCGACACCATGCGCGCCGCCAATGGCGCGGGTATCGCCGCCAATCAAATCCACGAGTCGGTACGGATCACGGTGATCGAAGTCAATGACAATCCGCGGTATCCGTACAAGCCGAGGATTCCCCTCACGGTGCTGGTGAACCCGTCGATTTTCTTTTTGGACGATGAGTTGGTGGAGATCAACGAGGGCTGCCTGAGTGTGCCGAACCTGCGCGGCAACGTGATGCGCCACGTGAACATTCGCGTGTCCTGGCTCGATCGTCATGGTGTTGCGCACGACGAAGTGAAGCGCGGCCTCACCGCCGGCACGCTGCAGCACGAGTGCGATCATCTCGATGGGAAACTGTTCGTTGATCGCGTCACCGACCCGACCACGTTCACCACGTGGGAGCAGTTCGAGTTGCATCACCGGGCCGCGTTCATCGAACGAATCACTGCGTTCGTCGAACGGGTCGGGTCGTAGGACGCGCGTGGACTGCGCACCGGTCACCGTCGATTCCTCGTCATCGGAGACGATCAACAGCAGCGCGCTTTGGTGTGAGCGGGCTTGGCTCGGTGGTGACTCGTTTGTTGATGGGGTACTGCTGTCGATTGTCGACGGCGTGTTTGCTTCAGTCACTGCGGAGTTGCCGTGTCCTGCCGGGGCAGAGCAAGTCCGCGGCCTCGTGCTTCCTGGTATTGCCAATGCCCACTCACATGCGTTCCACCGCGCTCTACGGGGGCGCACCCATCACGGCATCGGCTCATTCTGGACGTGGCGCGACCAGATGTACGCACTCGCCACCCATCTCGATCCGGACTCGTACCGGGCGCTAGCCACTGCGGTGTTCGCCGAAATGGTTCTTGCCGGGTACACCTCGGTCGGCGAGTTTCACTATCTGCACCGCGGTCGCGGTGGCGTGCCCTACGCCGATCCGAACGCCATGTCCGTTGCGTTGATCGAAGCGGCGCAGCTCGCCGGCATTCGACTCACACTGCTCGATACGTGCTATCTCCGAGGGGGGTTTGGCACGCCGCTGAACGACGTGCAGCAGCGTTTCTCCGACGGCTCCGTCGACGTGTGGGCCGAACGCAATGAACGCATGGATTCGTTCGCGTCGAGCACGGTCCGGATGGGCGCGGCCATTCATTCCGTACGTGCGCTTTCGTTTCCGCAGATGACGTCAGTGGCTTCATGGGCCGCGGCACGGGGGTGTCCGTTGCATGCTCATGTGTCGGAGCAGCCGGCCGAGAACGAGGCCTGTCTCGCCCACACCGGCCGCACGCCGACGGGCCTCCTGGCCGACGCCGGCGCGGTCACGTCATCGTTCACTGCGGTCCATGCCACCCATGTCACCGACGCAGACGTGGCGATCTACGGTGCGGCCAAGGCCACCGCTTGCTTCTGCCCCACCACGGAGCGCGACCTGGCCGATGGCATCGGCCCGTCTGCCGGCCTCGTGCTCGCTGGGGCGTGTCTCTGTGTCGGGTCGGACTCGCATGCGGTGATCGATCCGTTCGAGGAGTTGCGGGCCATCGAAGTCCACCAGCGGTTGCGGACGCACGTGCGCGGTGTGCATCGTCCGAGTGATCTGCTCTACTCGGGTGCCGCCGACGGCTACCGGTCCATTGGCTGGAACGGTGGCGTGTTGGCCGCCGGCGCGGTGGCCGACCTCGTCGTGATCGATCCGTCGTCGGTGCGTCTGGCGGGGTGTGACGCGTCGTCGGTGTCGTCGGTGGTGTTTGCCGCATCCGCCGCCGACGTGGCCCACGTGATGGTCGATGGGCGCTGGGTCGTGCGCGACGGAGCGCATGTTTCGATCGATGTGCCACGCGCGCTTATGACCTCGATCAACGGGTTGTGGAGCGCGTCGTGACGTCGACGGTGATCGACAACATCGGCCAGCTCGTCACGTGCGATCCCACGCTGGGCGAAGGCCCCCTCGGTGTGGTGCGCAATGCCGCGCTCGTGATCGTCGACGGTCGGGTCGAATTGATCACCGGCTCCGGCACGGCCAGTGCTGACGGGCGCATCGATGCAGGTGGCTGTTGCGTGATGCCGGCCTTCGTTGACTCCCACACACACCTGGTGTTCGCCGGCGACCGAGCCGACGAATTCGTCGCCCGCATGGCCGGCCAGCCCTATGCCGCAGGTGGTATCCGTGTCACCACCGAAGCCACTCGCTTGGCCAGCGACGCTGAACTGCGTGCGCTTACTGCTTTGCGGCTCGCGGAGGCGCGACGCCACGGCATCGGTCACGTCGAGATCAAGTCGGGCTACGGCCTCGATGTGCCAACCGAGTCCCGCTGCTGTTCTCTCGCTGCGGAGATCACCGATGACGTCACCTTCCTGGGCGCCCACGTGGTGCCGGCCGACTACGCCGACCGGGTCGATGACTACGTGGCGCTGGTCTGTGGGTCGATGCTCGATGCCTGTGCTCCCTCGGCCAAGTGGATCGACGTGTTCTGCGAGCGGGGCGCGTTCG
>JAYSTV010000085.1:0-10207 GCA_043719425.1 Acidimicrobiia bacterium
ATTCGCACGTGGGTTCGCGCGCTACTCGTCGAGTAGCGCTCACGGAGCGAACAGCCGATCCATCTCCGCCCAGTGGGCGTCGTCGTGGGTGGCGAGCAAATCGAAGAGTCCACAGTCCATTGGGATCGGGATTGTCGAGCTGATGGCGCATCATCGTCTGCAGTCGCTGAATCGGTGTCGGCTCACCGTCGCTGGGCTCGGCGCCGAGTGACGTGATCGACAGTGGTGTGGTGATCACGCCGGAGTAGTCGAAGATAAGGGCACGGGGTCGCGACATGAATGAGCCAGTCTGCCCCGTGGCTCGTCCAACACCATCTCTGAGCGGAAGCCTCCATGACCTACACCCCGATCATCGGCACCCTGGCCTACGTCGTTGACCGGGCAACTGCCGACCACCGAGTGCTGCTCGTGCATCGCAACGCGCGTCCCGCCGATGAGCATCTCGGTAAATGGAACGGTCTCGGCGGCAAGCTCGAAGACAACGAAGACACCGCTGCGGGAATGCGTCGGGAGCTACGCGAAGAGGCGGGCATTGAGGTCAACGCCATGGCGTTGCGGGGCACGATCAGTTGGCCCGGGTTCGGCCCCAATGGCGAGGACTGGCTGGGGTTCGTGTTTCTCGTGACGGCGTGGTCCGGCACTCCCCCGCCGATCAACGAGGAAGGTGATTTGGAGTGGATCGCCGTTCCCCGTCTCCTGCAGGCCTGCGCCGACGATCCCGTCACACGCGGCTCCGCGGCACTGCCGATGTGGGAAGGAGATCGATACTTCCTTCCGCTCGTCTTCGACGACGATCCACGCGCCTTTCACGGCGTGATGCCCTATGCCGAGGGTCGTCCGGTGCGGTGGACCTGGGAACGATGGTGATCCTTCGCGCCCGGCACGCAGCCGCCATAGCTAGTGCGTTGGCGCTTTGGTTCTCCAACTCGCCAGCATCGGGGTCCGAGACGGACGCCATCGCCCGAGTCCGCTCCCGGCTGCAGGCCATCAGCGACCACCGTTCGTACCGACACTGGACCGGCGTTGATGAACGAGTCGCCCTCGAGCAAGCGGCGGCGGCCCGACCGGGTGTGCTGTCGGGCATCGTGGTCGCGGTGAAAGACAACATCGATCTCTCGTGGCTTCCGACCGCCGCCGGGGCCAACGCTCTCGCCGATCGACGGACCACGCGCAACGCCACCGTTGTCGATCGCCTCCTGGCCGCGGGGGCGGTGATCCCCGGACACACCAACATGGACACCTGGGCGCGGGGTGTCCGCACGGTCAGCCAAACCAACGGCGCCACCGCCAACGGCCGCAATCCGAAGTACGGACCGATGGGTTCGAGCGGTGGTTCGGCCGTGGCCATCGCGCTCGGTGAGGCCGACGCTGCGCTCGGCACGGACACCTGCGGTTCACTTCGCTATCCCGCCGCCGCCAACCTCGTTCTCGGTCTTCGACCGACCACCGGCCTGGTGAGCCGGGCGGGCGTCGTGCCGCTTTCGCCCACGCAGGACGTCGTCGGACCAATCGCTGCTGATGTCAGGACCCTCGCCGCCGTTCTCGACGTCATCGCCGGTCCGGATCCCCGCGATCCGCTCACTCTCACTGCTCCGGTTCGAGATCATACGTATACAGATCTTCTCGGCGCGTCGCGCACAGCACAACGGGCGTGGCGGGTCGGGGTGGTACGCAGTCTCGGCGCCTATCGCCTCGATGCGGCGGGGGCCTCGATGTTGGACCGTTTGGCCAGTGCCGGCATCACCCTCGTCGACGTGCGTCTGCCCGCTCTCGCCGACGCCAACGTGATCGACGATGAGTCCGGCGCCACTCGACCACTTGTCCTGTCCGACGCCGACGAAGCAACGTGGCTGACCGGATCGCTCCGGGTGGTCGGTCAGGTGTCCTACGAACGACGCCGGGCTCGTCGACCAGCCAACGCCGCGGCGTTGATCTCCCTCATGGATGTTCGCGGTCTGGATGCGATTGCCTACCCGACCACACCGTTCCTCCCGTCGCTGCGCGGAGCGGCGCAACCGAGTGCGAACTGCCACGTGTCGGCAACGAGTGGTCTGCCGGCCCTCGCCGTTCCCCATGGCCTCGATCGACGTGGCGTCCCGGTGCCGGGCATCGATCTCCTCGGTCGGCCGTTCGCCGAAGATCAACTCCTCGGACTGGCCGACAAGATCACGACTTCTCCAACAATTTGATTTGATCTCGGGCCAAGCACGCACACCGACGAAGTGCTTCGCCACCATCGATCGACGAAGTGGTGATCGTCACGGCCACCGAGGCAGTGGTCGCAACGGTGGCGGCATGGACAACATCTGCCTCGCCGATGCGCGACTCTCGGATCACGGCGATGCGGTGGCCGTCAAGAGACTCGAACGAAGCACCGCCGGCGAGGAGTTCAGACCATCCGTCGGCCATCGCCAGCTTGGCATCGTGCATGTCCCGGAAGAGCGACAGAATAATCTGTGCGCGTAGGATTTGCGGGTCATCGCGGTCCCACCATCTCGCCACCGCGGAGGCGAGATGGTGCCTGGTTACCAGTCGGCTTCGTTCGGCTCTCGGGTCACGATGCAACAGCGCAAGATCGTCGAGTTCGGCGTCGAAGATCTCCCGGCCAGCCATCCCGAACGCATCGTCGAACGCAACGACGGTCACACCGGAAACGAGGAGCGACCGCAACGACGGTCGTCTGCTTGGCGTCACGACGCCGCACCGACGAGACCGACCGCGAACGTGACAATCATCAACACCTTCGCGGCGATTCCGGCGAGCACGTCGAGTCGGGCGGCCCGGCGAGCCATCGCTGTTCCACCAGCAACGTCACCGGTGGCCAGCGCCATGGTGATCGTCCTCGTTCCCGCAAACACGAGTGCACCGATGGCGCACGAGATCGGACCGGCCGACGCGACCAACACGAACCCAACCCACCAGGACCACGACACCAAAATGGTGGCCGGGCCAAAACCCATGCGAAACCCATAGCGAAGGGCGGCCCACCACGGACCGACCCGGTGACCCCACGAGCGAGGTACCTGTCGGAATACGGCGAGTGGACGAGTGACCCGAACACCGCGTCGATTCAACAGGTCCAAGAAGAGGGAAACCATCACCAACCACCCACCGACTCGCCGGGACAAGATTGCGCCATCGAAGGCCCTCCACAGCGCGCCGACGGCAACGCCAGGAATCGCCCCGCCCAAGGTCGCGGCAACAAAGAAGAGACCAAGCACAAATGGTCGCATTGCCCGCCGCACCGACGGACCGACGGTCTCCGCGACCGAGCGGCCTCAGGGCGACCAAAGCGACTGGATGCCCGCAATCGCCAAGAGCACCAAGCCCAGACCGGTCGACGTGTTTACTTCTGACCGGCCTTGGTGGAGGGAACCGTGCCCTTGCCGGGAACCGTCGTGGGAGCCACCGTGGTGGGTGGAGCGGAGGTCGCCGCGCCCGGGGCGAGGCGTGGCACCGAAGTGTTCGGGGCCGCCACGCCGATGGGGCGTTTGTGACGGGCCCGGGGGACATTGCCGGGCACGCTCGTCGACGGCAGCGGCCCGTTGAGCCGGACCATGCCAATCGGGCGTTCCTCAAGAGGCTGGGCGAAAACCGGGAGGCCGGCGCCGTCGTCGTCACCGCGCAAAAACTGCCGGTCGTAGCCATTGAGTGCGCCCTGCAACTCAATGATGCCACTGTCGGGCAACGAGCCGGCGACGCCGAGAACGCACTCGGCCACGGCAAAACGGGAGCGCCGGGTGATGAGCCAATCCCGAAGTGCCGGAGTGATCTGACCGTCGTCGTGGACGATGAGCGGTCCGCCCACCGGGGTGTAGCCAGCGCCGATTGCCGTTGACGATTGCGGCACGAAAGCCAGTCCGAAAGCAACGGCCTTTGTTGTGGCATCGGGTGCCGCCGAGCCCTCGAACAGAAGATCGGCCAACGCCAGCGAAATCGCTTTTGGATCGCGACCGCGCAACGAAACCGGGTCGGCCACGCGGGCGCCTTCGTCGGCCACTCCATCGCCAACGAGGAAGTTCGTTCCGGTGCTGCCCGTCTGACCGCGAAACGAATTCAACGCATCGATACCGATGAACAACGGCAGGTTGCGGGCCGCGGCAAACGATGCCGCCGACGCAGCAATCTCGAGACTGGCGCGATCAGCACCGATGCAGACGGCGTCGATCACCGGACGTCCATCGGCCAATCGCCTGCCAATCTCCACCGAGGCAACCGCGACATCGGTGGTCGAGCCGATCACCTCAACGTCGGCAACTGCAGTACGCAGCGCGCTTAGCAAAGATTCGGAGATCCCGATTCCCACCACGCGCACTCGGGCAACACCAAGACGGCTGAGCTCGCTCACAATGCCCGGGCGCAGGGCTCCGCCGTCGGTCAATAGCAGCGGAAGTCCCCACCGAGTAGCGACCGGTCCGGCAATCGCCGACGCCAGCGGATCTCCGGCGGCAAGGACCAGCGCCGGCGTGTTTCCGGCGGCCCGGGTAGCCAGGCGGGCGAGCGACACCTCGACCGCATCGGCGGCATATGTCCGCTCCAGCGAGACCTTCTGCAGCCGCGGATCTTCCAGGCAGCTCTCGACCATGCAGTACACGTTGTGGCCCTCGGGGCAGTAGCCGTGCACGTTTGGATGGTCGCGCTTGCAGCAGTCGCAGATCTTCTTGAGACCACCGTTGGTACAGCAGCCGGGGCTGGCGTACCAACACCATCCCCACACCACATCGGGGCCCACACAGTCATAGGTTGAACACCTCGGCGACACGCCGGATTGGCCGCAGGCTCGCGCCTCGGCGCGACTGGCGAACAACGTGGACATGGTGGCGCCACCCGCAACGACCACGGCAGTCTTGCCGGTCGTGGCGAGAAAGCTCCGACGCGAGACGCGAGACGCCATCCAGCGCGACGCGCCCTCCGTGATCCGGTCAATGCGAGTCATGAGCGGACCGCGCTCGGCGAAGAGGCAAGTTGGGCTTCGCGCACGAGTTCTTCGATCTGCTCGAGGCTGTTGGCCACCCCGCGTCCTCGCACCACACCCGACCCGTCAACGGCGACAACGTAGGGCGTTGACCGGACTGCCATGGCGTCGAAGGCCGCGGGCTCGGCCTCGAGATCGACCGTATGCACGCGTAGTTCACGGTACTGCCGACGGAAGGCGTCGAGCGAAGGCTTGAGTTCGCGGCACAGAACACAGGTGGGCGAGGTGAACAGCACAACGGTAAGTGCACTTATCGACCAGTCAAGGCCGATCGACGGAGCATGGGTGTCGAGAGCGGGACCTTCGGAGGCGAAGTGGGTACCCATCGGCGCCAGGCGCTGATGGAGCACACCGATCTGACGGAGTAGCGCAACAACAGCCACGGCCAAAACCACCACCACAAGCCAGAGCGCGAGAAAAGCAACGAGCCAAGGGCCGCGCATGACTCAGCCCTCTACTTGGGTGACGAAGGTGAAGATCGATCCGGTGATGCGCTTCATCTGGAGGAGCGCCGAGACCAGCATGGCGACGCTGAACACTCCGGCACTCACCGCGACAGCAGCCACGATGGTGTCGCCGCTGGCCGTGTTCACCATGGGCGAACCCGCTGCCGGAACGCAAAGCAGCATGAGCGCCAAGTTCCTGGCCACCGTGCGACCCGTGACCGGCGTGGTGTCGGCGGAACCAAAGCATCCGCACGCGACTTTGCGCCCCGATCGCACGACACGAGCGAGCACAACGGTGAACGCACTCAGCACCAGTCCGGCGGCGAGTGATCCGAGCGCCGGGCGAACCAGGAGCAGGCCCACGACCGCGATCTCGGCGGGAACCACGAGAGGAGCGAACCATTGCGGTCCACCAAGTTGAGACGTCGCTCGATGCGCACTCCCAGGTGACGCCAGCTTGCCCACCGCCGCAACGAGAAATACCACCACGAGACACAGCGCGCTGGCCAGGAACAACGTCGTCATCACGCCGGCTCAGTCCAAAATCGAGAGGGCTTGCTTGGGGCACATCCGGACGGCGAGTTCAACCGACGCCCGCCGATCCTCCGACGGTTCCTCGTTCAGAACGACGAGCTCGTCGGCGTCGTCGATCTCAAAAAGATCAGGGGCAAAGCCGACACACAGGCCGTTGCTCTCACACTTCAACCTGTCGACGCCGATTCTCATCTCGCTATTTTGGCGGACCGTGGCCTCTATGCCGGTGATCATCCCAGTTGGGCTGGTTGTGTGTCCGCCGTCACGGTTCCGTAATCTCATGGACATGCCTTTCCACGACGTCATTCCCCTCGACGCCATAAACCTGTCCGACATCGAGTTTTGGGCCCGGCCGCTGGCCGAACGAGAAGGCGCATTTCACCAGCTGCGAACCAATCGACCGCTGCCGTTCTTCGCCGAACCCGAAGCCCAGTCAGAGCTTGTCCCTTCCGGCCCCGGCTACTACGCAGTCACCAAATACGACGACATCTTCGAAGTCTCCAAAGACCCTGAGCTCTACTGCTCCGGGAAAGGCGCCACGTCGATCGCCGATCTACCCGAGTTCATGAACGACTTCTTCGGGTCGATGATCAACATGGACGATCCCCGCCACGCCCGTATGCGCAAGATCGTGTCGGCTGCGTTCACGCCGAAGATGCTCAAGGCCATCGAGGACCAGGTGATCATCGCCGCCCGCGAGATCGTCGACGACGTGATCGCCAAGGGCGGAGGCGACTTCGTGACCGACGTGGCTGCCCGCCTCCCGCTCAAGGTCATCTGCGACATGATGGGCATCCCGGAGTCGCACTACGACACGGTCTTCAGTCGCTCCAACATCATCCTTGGCGCGGCCGACGCGGAGTATGTGCAGCAGGGCGACGTCGACTTCATCATCAATGCCCTTCTCACGGCCGGCGGTGACCTCCACAAGCTGGTGTCGGATCTCGGGGCCGAACGTCGAGCCAATCCAACGGGCGACCTGACCAGTGCACTCGTGAATACCGAAGTGGATGGTGAACGCCTCACCGACAATGAGCTCGGTTCGTTCTTCATCCTGCTCGTGGTGGCCGGCAACGAGACCACGCGAAACGCCATCGCCCACGGCCTCGACCTGTTCACGCAAAACCCCGAACAGCGTGAGTACGTGCTGGCCGACATCGACGCTCGCATGCCCGGCGCCGTCGAGGAGATCGTTCGAGTCGCGTCACCGGTGGCCTGGATGCGTCGCACCGCCACGCGACCCGGCACCCTTCGCGGCGTGGACTTCGAGGAGGGATCAAAGTTCATCCTCTTCTACTGGTCGGCGAACCGCGACACCGATGTGTTCACCGATCCGTACAACTTCGACGTGAGCCGGTCACCGAACCCCCACGTCGGCTTCGGCGGACCCGGTCCGCACTTCTGTCTCGGGGCCCACCTCGCCCGCCGCGAGATCACCGTGATGTGGAAAGAACTACTCACTCGAGTGCCAAACATCCGGGCCACCGCGGCGCCCGATCGGCTCCTGTCCTCGTTCATCAACGGCATCAAGCATCTCGAATTCGCCATCTGACCAACCACAAGCAACTGTGGGCTGCCGAGCATTGGCTCTGGCTTGTCCTTCGAACGGCTTACTACCCGCAGGCAAACGACGAGATGGGCCCGCACAAACACCTGAGCACCCGGCACCTGGCGAAAAGGTCCCGCGCTCGCCCTCAGCTGAGGACGACCAGAACCTGCTGGGCGTCGACCTGGTCGCCGACGGCGTAGCGCACCTCCGCCACCACGCCGTCGGCGGGGGCGACGATCTTGTGTTCCATCTTCATCGCCTCCATCGTGACCAACGCTTCGCCCGCGCTCACTGTTTGACCTTCCACCACATGGACGGCTACGACGCGACCGGGGACAGGGGCGATCGGTCGACCGGCAACGCCCCCGGTCGTGGGCATCGGGAACCGCTTCGCCGTGACCCATTCGGTTTGACCGGCCGACGAGTTGCACCAGGTCCGCTCGTCGGTCGTCGTCGTGGTGATGGTCGACGTGATCGCGTCGACATCCAGGACCAGCTCGTATCCATTTGCTGTCTCCGGTGACTCCAGGACTTTCACCACGAGTTCATGACCGTCGATCGACACCGATGCGGTTGAGTCTCCGACCCATCGATACGTACACATATGGACTACTCCATGAGGGTCCACGAGATCAACCAGCTGCCGTTGCGCTCCCATATTGCGCCAGCCGATCGGGGCAAAAGACCAGCGCTGATCGTTCTTGGCGCGCTGCTTCGAACCGCTCAGAACCGCAGCGGCGATATGCAGTTGCTCATCACGGGAGCCGAGCCCAATATCGAGGAGCGCCGGGTGGCCCTCGACGAACGCAGTCGTGGTGGCGCCGTCGATGAAATCGTGATGCTCAAGAATGCCGACGAGATAGTCACGGTTCGTGATCGGACCGTGGATGCGCATTGCGCGCAGGGTCTGCGCTAGTTGGAGCGCCGCCTGCGTACGCGAGGGGGCGTACACAATCACTTTCGCCAGCATCGGGTCGAAGAACGTGGTCACATCGGAGCCGGTCTGCACGCCGTGCTCGTACCGCACACCCGGCACTACCGGAGGTGTTTCGTATGTGTACAGATGACCGAAGGTCGGCAGAAAGTCGTTCGCCGGGTCCTCTGCATAGAGTCGAACCTCGATCGCGTGACCCCGTCGCTCTACCTGGGCCTGGACGAGCGGGAGCGGGAGTCCGTTGGCCACATCGATCTGCCATTGCACGAGGTCGGTCCCGGTCACGCACTCGGTGACCGGATGCTCAACCTGAAGGCGGGTGTTCATCTCGAGGAAGAAGTACTCGGGTGACCCACTGGAGTCGTCGTAGAGATACTCAACCGTGCCTGCACCCACGTAGCCGATTGCCGCGGCCAGTGCGACGGCCGAGTCGCCCATCACGGCGCGCATCGAGTCGCTGAGAACCGGGGACGGCGCCTCTTCCACGATCTTCTGATGACGACGCTGAATTGAACACTCCCGCTCGCCCAGGTGGATCGCGTGGCCCAACGTGTCGCCGAAGATCTGGAACTCGATGTGGCGAGGTGCTCGGAGATAACGCTCCAGGAAAACCGTCCCGTCGCCGAAACTGGCGAGCGCTTCACGACGAGCACCGACGACGGCTTCGGCCAGCTGATCGGGTGAGGCAACGATGCGCATACCTCGTCCACCGCCGCCCGACGAGGCCTTGACCACAACCGGATACCCCACGGTCAGCGCGGCGGCGAGCCACAGCGACGGATCGTCACCGACCGCGACCTCCGAGGGCAGGACCGGCACGCCAGCAGCAGCAGCCAATTGCTTGGCCTCAACCTTTGTCCCCATTGCCGCGATGTTGGCGGGCGTCGGGCCAACCCAGGTGAAGCCAGCGTCGATCACCGCCTGGGCGAACGCAGCATTCTCGGAGAGGAAGCCAAACCCCGGATGAACGGCGTCGGCGCCGCTGCGTTGCGCGGCGTCGATGATCTTCTCGATAACGAGATAGCTCTCGGTTGCGCTCGACCCACCGAGGGCAACGGCCAGGTCGGCCTCACGCACAAAGGGGAGGGTGGCATCGGGCTGGGCGTACACGGCAACGGTCCGAATACCCGTGGCGCGGCACGTTCGGAAAATCCGGGAGGCGATCTCACCTCGGTTGGCCACGAGCAAAGTACGAATCATCTACACACCTACATTCGGAACACGCCGAATGACGACGTGCCCTTCACTTCGTTCGTGTGCACAACCGACAGCGCGATGCCGAGCACGGTGCGAGTGTCGCGAGGATCGATGATGCCGTCGTCCCACATCCGACCGGTCGCGAACAACGCTGTCGACTCGGCTTCGACCTGCGCTTCAAGAGCGGCTACCGCATCGGGATCGCGACCTTTCGTGATGATGTTCATCACGCCTGCCAACTGTTTCGGCCCCATCACGGCGATGCGGTGGTTCGGCCAGCTGAAGACGAAGCGCGGATCGTAGGCACGGCCGGCCATGCCGTAGTTGCCGGCACCGTACGACGCGCCGACCATGACGGTGATGGCTGGGACCGTCGAGTTGGAGACGGCGTTGATGAGCTTGGCGCCGTCCTTGATGATGCCGCCCTGCTCATAGCGGGTGCCGACCATGAAGCCGGTGATGTTCTGAACGAACAGGATCGGCACCTCATGGCGCTCGCAGAGCTGGATGAACTGCGCGCCCTTCTCCGCCTCTTCGCTGAACAAGATTCCGTTGTTGGCGAGGATTCCGAT
>JAYSTV010000086.1:0-4237 GCA_043719425.1 Acidimicrobiia bacterium
GACCGGCGCAAGGACCTCGTCAAAGTGGTCAAGTCAAAGGCCGAAGATGGCCGGATAGCCGTTCGCAACGTTCGACGCGACGCGCGTCAGAAGCTCGAACGGGCCGAAAAAGACGGCTCGATCTCGGGTGATGAGCTGAAACGAGCGGAGAAGGACCTCGACAAATTGACCGAGGGCCATATCGCCGGAATTGACAAACATCTCGCCGTCAAAGAACACGAACTGCTTGAAGTCTGAGCCGGTCTTTTTCGTTGACGAGGCCAAAGGAAGAAGCCCTGGTGGATGATCAGAACAATCCCAATTCGCGAAACGACGTCGAAGGCGTTCGTATTCTCGGCGCCCAACCGGTCGGCCCCGCGCCCGAGGTGGAGGCGGCGAGAAGTGCACCTCGCGCCGCCGCCACGCCGTCCTGGGATGACGAGGACGACGAGGACGACGAAGAGTGGGGCGAGGATTGGGCCGGCGAACCAGGCGAACCCGTGGCTGGCGCCGACGCGGCATCTGACGACTGGTCGACCGACGACGACAGCGGGGTCTGGGGCGACGAGGAAACTGGCGCGATCGCGGCCGGACGGGCACCGGCGGCCAACACGTCAACCGACGACGACGGTGTTCGCGGCCCGCGCTGGCGGGGTGGAGCCGACGATTGGTCCGACGGTGAGGACCTGGGCGACCTCGACGACGGCGAAGTCAAGGTCGGCACGCTCGACCCTGATAGGGGCGAGGAGAGCGAGCTGTACCGCTTTAAGGAGCTCGATGACGACGTGGTGACCGACGAACCCGAACCACTCGTCACCAAGACCACGAAGACACCGCGCAAGGCCGCCGCGGGTGACGGGGTGTCGGGTCGGTCAGGCGGTCGCACCTCGGCCAAGCCCCGGCCCACGGCCTCGTCGGCCGTCCCCGCCGTGCCCGCGGGTCTCGGTACCCGAGTGCTGACCGCCGCCGGCCTGATCGCTGCCTTCTTTGGCGTTGTCGTTCTGCTCGGCCGACGGGGCGCAACGGCACTCGTTGCCGCGGTACTGCTGATGGCGGCGCTGGAGTTCTACGACTCGCTACGTCACCGCGGCTTTGCTCCAGCCATCATTCCTGGTGCGGTGGCCTGCTTTGCCATGCCCCTCGTGGCCTTTGGCACGGGCGAGACCGGCATGATGCTGGTCCTCATCCTCACCGTGCTCGTGTCGATGCTGTGGTCGCTCTTCCGGGTGGTCCGCGATCGGCCAGTCGGCAACATGTCGGTAACGCTGCTGGGCGTTGGCTACATCGGCGTGCTGGGAGGCACCGCGGGCTTGCTCCTTGCTCACCCGAACGGCGTCGGCCTGCTGCTTGGCGGGCTCGCCTGCACGGTGGCGTCGGACGTGGTCGCCTACTTCGTCGGCGCCAATCTGGGCAAGGTCCCGCTCGCCCCCGAGGTCAGTCCGAACAAGACGATCGAGGGTGTGGCCGGGGGGTTCTTCGGCTCTGTCCTGATGGGCGTCGTCGCCTTCGGGGTGGTTGGCGTGGCGCCCTGGAACAGCGTGGCCATCGGCGCCATTCTCGGCATCGTGGTCGGGGTGCTGGCCCCGCTCGGCGACCTCGCGGAATCGATGATCAAACGCGATCTCGGGATCAAGGACATGGGTTCGATGCTCCCGGGCCATGGTGGGTTCCTGGACCGGATCGACGCCATGCTCTTCGTGATGCCGGGCGTGTACTTCATTGCCCGTTTGAAGAACTGGATTTAGTCACTCGGCGTCACCCAGCTCTCACCGAGTGGGTGACAGAGTGGACTTGTGTCTGAACCACGCGAGTCCGGTCCCGTGCGAGTGTCGTTGGTTGGGTCGACCGGGTCGATCGGTACGCAAACACTCGACGTTGTTCGCGCCGAACCGGATCGGTTCACCATCGTGGCCCTTGGCGCCATGCGTTCGGTTGAAATGCTCCTGGCCCAGGTCAATGAATTCCGTCCGGCGATGGTTGCCGTCGGTGATCACGACGCAGCGATGGCGATTCGAGACCGTCTTCCGCCCGGCACCGAGCTCACAATCGGGACGGAGTCGTTCGCGGACATCGCCACCGAAGGCGACGTTTGTGTCAACGCCGTGGTTGGCTTTGCCGGTCTCCCGGTCACGATTGGCGCGTTGGCGGCGGGCAAGCGTTTGGCCCTGGCCAACAAGGAGTCGTTGATCACTGCTGGCCCGGTGGTAC
Source organism: Acidimicrobiia bacterium (assembly GCA_043719425.1). Classification (GTDB taxonomy): domain Bacteria; phylum Actinomycetota; class Acidimicrobiia; order Acidimicrobiales; family JANYDT01; genus JANLQX01. Next base: position 2,188 of record JAYSTV010000086.1, read on the forward strand.
GCGCCGTTCGTCAGACGGCGGGAGCCGAGCTGGTCCCGATCGACTCCGAACACGGGGCTATCCATCAGTGCCTGGCCTCGCGGCGGGCGGCCGTCGAGAGCGGTCGACCCGATCGGTTGCGCAAGCTGGTCCTCACCGCCAGCGGCGGTCCGTTCCGTGAACGGGCCGCCCTCGCGGGGGGAGGACATGGGGCCCGACGGGCGTTGGCCGACGTATCGGTCGATGAGGCGCTGTCGCATCCGACGTGGAAGATGGGTCCCAAGATCACCATCGATTCGTCGACACTGCTCAACAAGGGTCTCGAAGTCATCGAGGCCCACGAGTTATTCGATGTCGACTATGACGCCATCGACGTGGTTGTGCATCCGCAGTCGGTCGTCCATTCCATGGCCGAGTTCTCCGACGGGTCCACCATCGCCCAGCTGTCGATGCCCGATATGCGGCTACCGATCGGCTACGCCCTCGCCTTTCCTGACCGCATCGAGTATGCCTACGGGTCTATTGACTGGGCCACGCTCGGTTCGTTGGAGTTCAGCGTGCCCGACCGGGTGGCCTTCCCGTGCCTTGATCTGGCCTACGCCGCCGGGCGGGCGGGCGGCGTCGCTCCGGCGTGGCTCAACGCCGCCAACGAGGTGGCCGTGGAGGCCTTCCTGGCCGGCCGTCTTCGTTGGGGAGCAATTGCAGAAGTGATCGAAGGTTCACTCTCCGTGGTTTCGAGTGCTAAACCTGTGACCATCGGTGATGTCATCGAGGCCGATCGAGCCGCCCGAGAGGTGGCGATGTCGCTCGTGACGCGCCACGCCAACCGATGAACCACCAGCTGCATACTCCAGATGTAACGCTTCACCCCACCTGACAACGACACCAGCGAACCCGACACGACAAGCGAGCACCCGATGGCTTCACTGAATTCCGCCCACCAATCCACTGGTCAGGCCGCTAACCCCGCTAACCCCGCGAATCCCGATGATCTCGCCGTGGATTCCAGCGCCGACACGGTGGTCGATCTCACCGCCCATCCGGGTGCTCTCGTGCGGTTCGAACCGCACCTCGGCGCCGGTCTGGGTCCGCTGCCCCATGGCGATGTCGCGGCCGCGGACGCCCGGTCGCTTCCCGCCTGGGTGGGGCCCATCGGTTTGGTTGCGGTGGTGGCCTGGTGTGGGGCGGTCGGCCAGCTTCGGACTCTCGCGGTGGTCGCAGCTTTGGCCTTCATGATTGTCTTTCACGAGGCCGGTCACTACGTCGCGGCGCGGCTCACGGGCATGAAGGCGACCGAGTTCTTCCTCGGTTTCGGTCCGCGGTTGTGGTCGTTTCGTCGAGGCGAGACGGAGTTCGGGGTGAAGGCCTTCCCGGTTGGCGGTTACGTCAAGGTCATCGGCATGACGAACCTCGAAGAGGTCGACGCCGCCGACGAGTCGCGCACGTACCGTCGGGCCACCTATCCGCGCCGCGTGCTCCTGGCCTCGGCCGGAACGTTGGCCCACTTCCTTCTCGCCTTCGTGCTGTTTCTTTCGCTCAACAGTGGCTTCGGCCGCCAGACCGGCTTTGTTCGCCCGGTCGTTGGTTCGGTTAATCCGCTCGAGGTTGGGACGTCTCCGGCGGCGAACGCCGGGATCACGTCGGGCGACCGGATCACGTCGATCAACGGTGCGCCCGTGGCGCTTGGCCCCGACGTCACCAAGGCAATCGCCGCGGCGAAGCGTTTTCCGCTCTCGGTCACCGTTACCGGACCCCGCGGCACGCGGACGGTTCCGCTCACCCCGGTCCGTGACACCGACGGCACGATGCGCATTGGCGTGCAGTGGGACGAGAACGCCTTCGGCACAACTCGCACGCGCGTCGGTGTGGTGCAGGGCTCGCGTGACGCGGCCTCGACCATGGTCAACCTCATCCCCGAGACCTGGGGTGGCCTATTCAAGTTCTTCGCTCCGTCGAACCTCAAGACTTACGGTTCCACCTTGGGCAAGGCGGCGGCCAATCAACCGCTGACGAAAGTGGAGTCCGAAGGGCGCATGTCCTCGGCTGTTGGCATCACCCGGCTCATGCGCGA
>JAYSTV010000087.1:0-1734 GCA_043719425.1 Acidimicrobiia bacterium
TCGTTTCAGGGTGCCACGTCGTGGCTCACGCCGCGAACCAACGAGTGGGGAGAACCGGCGCTCGACGTGGTTGTCGACATCGGTGGCGGCTCCACGGAACTGGCCGTTGGCCGTCCCGGCGATGCGCCGCTTGGCGTGTGGTCGATCGACGCCGGTGGCGTGCGGCTCACCGAGCAGTGGCTGCACGGCGACCCGCCGACGGCCGAAGAACTGTCGAACGCCGTGATGGTCATGCACAGTCATCTCGACGACGCCGAACGTGAAGTGCCCGAGTTGAGAAACGCGTCTCGTCTCATTGGGGTGGCCGCGGTAACCACTATTGCGGCCATCGAAATTGGTCTGCTCACCTACGATCGCCGTCGGATCCATCGTTTTGAACTCACGCACGCCGCCGCCGAAGACGTGTTTCGCACACTGGCCACCGAGAACCGTCGAGACCGGGCGCACAACCCGGGACTGCATCCGGATCGCGTCGATGCGATCGTTGGCGCCGCGCTGATTCTCGTCACGATCATGCGGCATTGGAAGCACGACATGTGCCTCGTTTCGGAAACCGACAGCCTCGACGCGGCCGCGCGATCGCTTCTCCTCTGAGGTTTGAGAGACTGGTCGCGTCATGACGCTGACACCTCTCCAGATCGGCTCACTGAGCCTTTCGCATCCGGTGGTCCTCGCCCCGATGGCGGGCGTGACCAACGCGCCCTTCCGTCGGCTGTGTCGCCGCTACGGCGGGGCGCTCTACGTGAGTGAGATGGTCATGGCCCGTGCCGTGCTGGAGCGCACGCCGCGGACCATGCGGATGATCGAGTTCGGTCCCGAAGAATCCCCGCGTTCCTTGCAGCTCTACGGCACCGAACCGGCGTCGTTGGGCGAAGCCGTTCGCCGACTCGTGGCTGGCGGCGAAGTCGATCACATCGACATGAACTTCGGGTGTCCGGCCCCGAAAGTCACCCGCAACGGTGGCGGCTCAGCGGTGCCGGTCAAGCGGGCCTTGTTCCGCTCCATCGTGCGGGCCGCGGTCCGGGCCGCGGCAGAAGAATCCGGCGGAAAGGTGCCCGTCACCATCAAGTTCCGCAAGGGCATCAACGACGATCTGCTGACGTTTCTTGAAGCTGGCCGCATTGGCGAAGAAGAAGGGGTGGCCGCCGTTTCGCTGCACGCCCGCACGGCCGAACAGCTCTACTCGGGCGATGCCGATTGGAATGCCATCGCTGAATTGAAAGCGGCCGTCACGTCGATTCCGGTGCTCGGCAACGGTGACATTTGGGAAGCCGAGGACGCCCTCCGGATGGTCGCGGAAACCGGCTGCGATGGTGTCGTTGTCGGACGCGGATGTCTCGGCCGGCCGTGGCTTTTCGGCGATCTCGTGGCCGCGTTCGAAGGCAAGGAGGTGCCCCCGCCGCCGCCGCTCGGCGAGGTGATGGTGACCATGCGCGAGCACGCCGAGTTGTTGGTCGAGCACTTTGATGGCCTGCCGCTGTCGCGACGTCGGGCGCGGCTGGCCGCAGCGGGCGACGACGAGGCGGTAGCCGGCAACGGAAAGGGCATTCGCGATTTCCGCAAGCATGCCGGTTGGTACATGACGGGCTATGCCGTTGGTCCCGATATGCGACGTCGCCTCGGCATGGTGTCGTCGGTCGATGAGCTCGATGATCTCCTGGCCGAACTCGACCCCACGTTGGAGATGGTCGAGGGTGGCCGACGATTCAAACGTGGACATACGAATGGCCCGAG
>JAYSTV010000088.1:0-4227 GCA_043719425.1 Acidimicrobiia bacterium
ATGTGCACTTCGCCGTCCTGGCCGGACGAGGCTTCGGCTTCGGCCTGCCAGATCCACGCCGGACCATCCGGCATCGCCAGCGGTTCCCATTCGTCGGTCGCCGGCATCGACGAAAGCGATGGTGACTGACGTCAGTGAGTTCGAAGCTGCGCATCAGCTGACCGTCAACCATGGACCGAAGACAAAGAATGATGCCGGTCTCGGCATCGAGATCGATCATGGTTTCGTTGCCAAGCCAACCGAGGTGGAATGCCACGTTGCCTATGTTTGGCCGGACGTTGCTCGATGTTCGCAACACCGCCCCGATGGTGGGACGTCCGTGAAACTCGCCGACATCACCCGGGCCGACATCACTATGCGCGCTGAGCAGTGCGTGCGGGTTGAGAAGCACCTGCGCGCCAGTCTCGGGCGGTCCTCCGAACGTCTTGGATCGGTCATGGACCGTGAGCTGTCCACCGCAACTCAGCGTCCACGACTGTTCGCGGTCTCGAACCGTGAGACGAGGGGCGTAGTGGCGCGCGTCATCGGAATCCGCGACGTCGGGATCGGCTGCTGTTTCGATGCGGTACCGATCAGCGGCGGTAGCCCAGAGCTGCGCGTTCGACGTGTGGTCGGGTGGCCGCCTTGGCCTGCCACGGATCGCCCGGTGGCGACGATCGCTTCAGAATGAACGACGGCTGCCCCCGTTCGATCGCCACCTGCTGCCGACCGAGGTGCACGTACTCCGTGACCCGTGCGTGCATCGTTCGCCACTTCGATGATGAGGTCGCCGCCAACTCCAGTACGTCGCCCAACACGCCCATGGGTTCTCCGGTCTCGTCGTTGTTGCAAAAAGCGTACCGGGACGCGCCACCGGGCCGGGCGAGGCGAACCCCCCGACCTTGCCCCCCGGCTTCAGTCGTGTGGTCCGCGTCGTCATCCGACCCGGTGGAGTTCCGTTGCTGGCGCCCGAAAAGGCGACCAGATCTATCGTCCCGGCTGAGGGAGCGTGCGTAGGTAGGGCTTGATCGTGGTCCAGCCCTGCGGGAACAACTGCTTGGCTTCGTCGTCACTGACCGCCGCGCCAATGATCACGTCTTCGCCGTCTTTCCAGTCGACGGGGGTGGCCACCTTGTACTGCGCGGTGAGCTGGAGCGAGTCGATCACGCGAAGGATCTCGTCGAAGTTCCGACCTGTTGAGGCGGGGTAGGTGAGCGAGAGCTTGACCTTCTTGTCCGGGCCGACGACGAAGACGGAGCGAACGGTGAACGTGTCGCTGGCGTTCGGATGAATCATGTCGTAGAGGTCAGCGACCTTCTTGTCGGGATCACCGATCATCGGGAAGTTCACCGCCGTGCCCTTGACCTCCTCGATGTCCTTTTCCCACTCGAGATGTGACGCGACCGGGTCGACCGAGAGACCGATGACCTTCACGTTGCGCTTGGCCCACTGGTCCTTGAGGGCGGCGACCCGACCGAGCTCGGTCGTGCACACCGGGGTGAAATCCTTCGGGTGGCTGAAGAGCACGCCCCACGAATCGCCCAGCCACTCGTGGAAGTTGATCGTGCCCTGGGTGGTGTCGGCAGTGAAATCGGGGGCGACGTCGCCAATACGCAAGCTCATGAGAGGTCCTTTTCGTCGGGAGTTGGTCGACCCGTAAGAGGGTCAACCCGTCTTCCGCCGACTATAACCGACAAATCCGACCGGTTTTGTCGGGAATTGCCGCGAGAGAGGTTGCCGATACAAATGAGGGCCGATCACCTCGGTTCGTCGAACGGAGGTGACCGTCAGCGCGGTCGCCCCGCCCGGCCGACGACCCGGCCGACGACTAGGCCGACGGTAGGGGTGCGGCTTCGCGGTGGAGGAGGAACGTGCCGGTGGCCTTCGACACGATGCGCCCGTCGGCGTCGAGGACCTTGGCCTCGGCGAAGGCGACCTGCTTCGTGATGCGCACGACGTCGCCCCGCAGCGTGAGTGGTCCGTCGACAAGCGCCGTGCGGAGGTAGTCGCCCTTCATCTCGAGCGTCGCCTTCGTCCGGTCGCGTCCGTCGCAGGCCGTGTTGATCGCAAAGTTCATGAGGGCGTCGAGCACGATGCCGTGCACGCCGGCCTGGACGATGCCATGCGGATTGGCCGCGTGTGCCGTCGGCGTCCACGTTCCGGTGCACCACCCACCGTCGGTCGTTCCGTCGGTGATTCCGTAGGCGTCGATCGAAGCGCCGATAGCCCCGATGATGTTCATACCACCGTCGCCCAACCACCGGTCCATGTTCTTCATGACCCCAAAGGTAGGGGCGCCGCTCGATCGACGTGGCATCGAAGTGGCATCGTGGTCGCCGTGGATTCGACACCGGTGATCGAGGCGACCGGCAACGCCACGTTGATGGTCCGCCTCATCCGTGAGGCATGGGAGTCGTCGGTCGACCGTCGGTCAAGCGGTCACCACACGAGCCGCGACGACATCGAGTGCGCGATGCACGACGAAGGCGGCTCGGCCATCGTCGCCCGTATCGACGGGGTGCCCGTGGGGTGTGTGCTTGCGGTGCCGGCAACGGACGGCGGACGAACCGTCGAGATTCGCCAGCTCGCCGTACTTTCGGAGTTTCGCCGACATGGCGTTGGGCAGGCGCTGCTTGATGAGGCGACGCGCTTTGCCGGTGGTCTGCGGGCCCAGCGCCTCATGCTTGCGGTGTCGGCGTACGAACCGGCCCTGGTGAAGTTCTACGCACAGTTGGGTTTCGTCGTTGCCCCGAACGAGTTCTACGCCGCGGCGTCACCAACGAGCCCGACTCCGATCGTGATGACCCGTGCTCTCAACGGCCAACAACCAGACGATCCGATCGCTGAAGCCGTACGCGCGCTTACGTCGGGAGGACTCGTCGTCCTTCCGACGGAGACGGTCTACGGACTCGGCGCCAACGCTCGCGACCCGTTGGCGTTGCGGCGGGTGTTCGCCACGAAGGGTCGTCCCGCCGATCATCCGCTCATCGTCCATATCGGGTCGGCCAGGCAACTCGACGACTGGGCGATCAGCATTCCCGACGAAGCCCGCACCCTCGCCGACGCGTGTTGGCCCGGCCCGCTCACCATGGTCCTCCGTCGTCACCCATCGGTACCCGACGAGGTGACCGGCGGGCGCGACACGGTGGCCGTTCGTGTCCCCGCACATCCCGTTGCCCTGGCGGTGCTCGGGCTGTTCGGTGGGGGGATCGCCGCGCCGTCGGCGAATAGGTTCGGACGCGTGTCGCCGACGACGGCGGCCCATGTGCGGACCGACCTCGGCGATCTTCTCGTCGACGGTCTCGACGTGGTGCTCGACGGTGGTCCGTCGTCGTTGGGCGTGGAGTCCACGATCATCGAGCTAGTTGGTAATGAGCCGCAGCTGCTGCGGCCTGGCGGCCTGCCGGTGGAGCGCGTCGAGGAAATCCTGGGTCGATCGGTGCAGCGGGTGGCGACCGGCCCGTCCCGGGCGCCGGGCATGCTGGCGTCGCACTACGCACCTTCGGCGTCGGTCCGGGTGGTCACGCCCGACGGCGTTCGAGCGGCCCTTGACGGCGTCGGCCCGTTCGGCTTCCTCGGACCGACATCGACGCCCCTTCCGGCTGGGGTGCACCGTTTCGACGGTCCCGAGCCCTACGACGGTGACACGCTCGCGCCGATGCTGTATCAATCGCTTCGTCTCGCCGACGAACTCGGCCTGGCGACGCTCGTTATCGTCGCCCCCGATGGCGACGGCCTCGGCCCGGCCGTCCGCGACCGCCTCGCCCGCGCCGCCCACCGCGAGTGACGCGCGTCTCCATTCGCTCGCACGTAGGTTGCCGCCGCCGACTAGACGAGTTGGCCGAAACGATGCAAGTCGTGGGACAGTGGGGAATAGTCAAAACTTGACCCGCCGGTCAAGTTCTGTCCCCCAAGGAGCACCATGCCTACCGCCGTCATCGTCGACGCCATCCGTACGCCCCTCGGCCGCCGCAACGGCAAGCTCAAGGATTGGCATCCCGTGGACCTGGCCGCCGAGACGCTCAAGGCCATCGTCGAGCGGACCGGCATCGATCCGGCGCTGATCGACGACGTCGTCATGGGCTGCGTCATGCAGGTTGGTGAACAAGGTCTCAACATCGCCCGAAACGCCGTTCTGGCCGCCGGTTGGCCGGAGTCGGTGCCTGGGACGACCGTCGACCGCCAGTGTGGTTCGTCGCAGCAGGCTGCCCACTTCGCCGCTCAGGGGGTGATTGCCGGTGCCTATGA
>JAYSTV010000089.1:0-1732 GCA_043719425.1 Acidimicrobiia bacterium
ACGCGAACTTCACGAACCACGGTAGCAACGACGGGAGCTTGGTCGGGTCGACGCGCAGGGCACGGGTCGGGTCCTTCAACGACTTAAAAGCGGCCGGAATAGCGGTGGGATTGGCGAGCGGCTCAAGAATCGAACCGCACATGTAACCGGCATTGCCGCGAGCCGCACCACCGCCCAGCTTGCCGTGGTCGATGATGGTGACCTCGGCGCCTAGTTCGGTGAGGAAGAAGGCGGTGGACAGGCCGATGAGCCCGCCTCCGATGATGACAACAGACTTGGTCATAGCAAACCTCGTGATCGTGCGACGTGTTGAGCAATGGCGAGATCCTGGACGGCCAGGCCAACACTCTTGAATAGGGTGATTTCTCCGGTGGTGGCACGACCCGTGTTTCCGGCTGCGAGATCGGACAGGTCTCCGGCCACCGCGTTCCAGGTCCAGCGTCCCTCGGCGACGGCCATGGTCAGCTCGCCAGCCTCGGCCCGCGCTGCCTCGATTTCGTCGACGAAGATAGTTGCATGTGAAATGACATCGGCCCCGACCTCACGGAGATCGGTGCGGTACGAACCAACGAGGTTGAGGTGCGCTCCTGGGCGCAGCGCGTCGACGAAGAACAGCGGCTCGGATGACCGGGTGCATCCGCAGACCAGGTCGCACTCGGCAGCCTCGGCCCAGGTGCCCGACCGGGCTTCGAAGCCGTCGGCACGGAGGCTGTTCACCACCGCGTCGACCCGAACGGATGACCGGCCGGCGACAATGACGGTACGGACGGAGGGGCGCACCGCTCGCATGGCAGCCGGGTGGGCCAACCCCTGCGGGCCGGTCCCGAGGATGCCGACCGACGTGACATCGGGTCGAGCCAGGACATCGGTGGCGAGCGCCGACACCGCGGGGGTTCGAAGCAGGGTGAGCGCAGCACCGTCGAGGAGCGCCAAGGGTCGGCCACCGGCAGCGTCGAACAGCACGTAGAGGCCTTGTATGACCGGTCGGCCCGCACGCTCGTTGTTCGGCTGAATGATGACCATCTTGGCGCCGGCCGCGTCGCCGTTGGCAGCGGGCATCACCAGGAACTCGGCGCCGGCGGTACGCAGGTGAGCTCGAGCCGCGTGCGTGGGCCGGGACGCGAAGGCGCCTCGAAGCGCTTCCACGGCGTCGCTCATGGAAACGGCGTCGAAGATGGCTTCAGCGTCGAAGTACGGCAGCGGTTCTATACCCGAGATGCTGCCATACTGCTGCCCGACGCGAGCGACCGAGGTTGGTTGACGACTGTTCAGATGTTGTTACGTTGCTTCACCCGTTGTCGGTACTGGCGGGCACGCTGCCGCGATCCGCAGGCTTTTTCGGTACACCAGGATGCCGAGCTGTTCTTCGAATGGTCATACACCACCCACTCGCAGTGCTCGCACGCTTTCAACCGATTCCACGTTTGATCGCCCATGGCGGTGTGGACGGTGGCCAGCACCGAGACCAGGAACACGTCGACATCACCGCCGAGTCGAACAAATCGCACGCCGTCGGGGAACGCGAAGGTCACCGGAAGCGACTCAGCGAAACTGGTGAGCCGGTCGCCCGCGCCAATGGTCCCACGGCCGCGTGCAAACAGCGCGCTGCGAAGCAGCGAGCGCAGCTCATGCGCCCGGGTCACGTCGGCGCGGAGAATCCGTCCTGTGATCGCACACCCCTCTTGCGTCATCCAGCGGCGCAGTTCGGCGGTATCGCCCAGGAGTTCGGCGC
>JAYSTV010000090.1:0-10160 GCA_043719425.1 Acidimicrobiia bacterium
TGGAATCACGTTGAGTCGGCGATGGCCCTCGACGCACGGGGGCTCCACGACCAAGCTACGCGCGCGTACGAATGGCTTCGAGTCACTCAGAGAGCCAACGGAGCGTGGCATCAGTACTACGACGCCAACGGCGTGACCGACGCCAAGTTCGATGCCAACGTGATTGCCTACGCGGCCGTCGGCGTGTGGCAGCACTACCTGAGCACGGGCGATGAGCGGTGGCTGGCGTCACAGTGGGACATGATTCGAGCGGCCATCGATTGGGTCCTCCATCTCCAGCAGCCGACCGGTGAAATCCTCTGGGCGCGCGAGCCCGATGGCACGCCGTTTCACTACGCACTCATCACGGGTTCATCGTCGATGCACCACAGCATCGGGTGTGCGGTGCGCATCGCCGAGACCCTCGGTCACGGCGCGAGGCGTTGGACCAAGGCCCGCGACAAGGTGGCCCACGCCATCTCCGAACACCCGCTCGAGTTCTTCGCCGAGAAGGAACGCTGGGCGATGGACTGGTACTACCCGATCCTCGGCGGGGTCATAACCGGCGAGGCGGCAGGCCGCCAGCTCGATACCCGTTGGCACGAATTTGTCCTCGGTGACAGTGGCGTGCGCTGCGTCAACGACCACCCGTGGGTGACCACGGGCGAGACGGCCGAGGCGGCTATCGCCTGCTTCCAAGCCGGGCGCGTCGACGCCGGGGTGGAGTTGTTGGCCGCCACTCGCGTGCTTCGTCACGATGACGGTTCATATTGGACCGGACTCCATGTGCCGATGCAGGTGTGGTTCCCGGCCAACGAACGCACCACCTATTCAGCCGCCGCCGTGATCCTCGCCCACGCCTGCCTCGAACCCGGCTCGGCCACGGCTCGCACCTTCGGGATCTGACCAGTAACCAGCGGGGACGGCTGGTTACCGGCAGCGGAGGACTCGGAGGGACCCGCAACCCAACGCTTCGTCTTCAACAAAATCCCCGCTGGCGAGCGCGCGGAGATAGATCTGTTCGTAGGGCGGCCGGCCGCCGTCGGCGGCGTCGGGGAACACGTCGTGGATGGCGAGTAGCCCGCCGGACTGCACGTGCGGCGTCCACCTTTCGAAGTCGAGCCGGGCCGGTTCGACCCCGTGCCCACCGTCGATGAACAGAAACGCCAGCGGTGTGCGCCACGCCGAGGCGACGACCGAGGAGTGACCCACCACCGCGACCACACTGCGCTCCAACCCAGCCGCTTCGATGGCTCGACGGAAGAATGGCAGCGTGTCCATGCGCCCGGTGGCGGGATCGACAACGTCGGAGTCGTGATGCTCCCATCCGGCTTGGTTCTCCTCCGACCCGCGGTGGTGATCGACGCTGAACAACACCGAGTCCGACGACTCCGCCACATCACCGAGCACGATCGCCGACTTCCCGCAGTACGAACCAACTTCTACCAGCGGGCCGGCGGCGGCGACCAGCGTGGCCGCATGAGCTAGCGCGGCGCCCTCGTCGGACGGCATGAAGCCCTTCGTCGCGTTGTAGACGGCCAGGCGGGCCGGGGACATCGTGATCAGCGTTTCTTCTTCTTGGTCGACTTACCGGGCAACTGAATCGCCTTCTTCTGGCCCTCTTTGTAGACCGAATACTTCGGCGCGCAGTAGCGGGTGCCGCCGACCGTCTTGCAGAACACGATGGTCGTGGTCGGTGCTCGACCGGGCTTGACGGTGGTGGCCGGGGCCAACGTCGTCGTGGTCGTGGTCGTCGTCGTGGCGTTCAGCGTGAGATTGATCAACGTGGGCTTTGGCCCACCTAGCGCAGTCGTGGTGGTGGCACCGGGAACCGGAGCCACGGTGGTGGTGCTGGGCGACGGAACAATCGTGCTTGTGGTGGCGGCCGGGGGAACCACCGGCGGCGATGGCGGCCACGTCAGCGAGTAGTAGCTCGCCGACGCCGGGCTCACCGATTCATCGGGCAGGCAGCGGGTATCGGGCTGACCGACCCAAGTGCCAAGGGTGACCGACGACTTATCGCCGACCCGAACGGCGATCGGCCAACGGCCGGGACAGAACTTGAACGCGCTCACCGCATACGTGAGCGTGGCCCCCGGAGCCAACTGGGCGATGGTGTGGTACCAGGCACCGGTGGTGGCATCGACGAGTCCGACGTTGCCCACCCCGTCGTTGACGGCGCTGATGAGATCCGGCTTCTGCGCCAATCGAACCACGAACTGCTGATTGGTCAAGGCCGCGGCGCCGGTGTTGGTGAGCTGAATCGTGATTCGCTGGCCGGTGCCGGCGGGTAGAGCGGCAAGCGTGGCACCCGCAGGGACTTCGGGAATGATGACGATGGAGACGGCCGAGGCAGTCTGCGCACGCGCCGACGGAGCAGCGACGACCATAAGCGCGCCTACGGATGCGGCAAGAGCGCTAAGGACACAGGAACGAACGAAACGACGAGACACCACGGCACCAACCTTGCAGCTTGGGGAAGCCAGGACCGCCATCCTACCGGCCCAGCCTGTCCGAACCGGGTTGAACAAGCGTCAGTTGAGCGTTGCCCCTAGTCAGGCTCGTGATTGCCGCTCTGATCGATCATCGCCGCCGCCGGCTCTCACAACTCCGGCCGGTGATTGCCGGTGATCTCGACGGCATCCACGATCTCGTAGGCGTAGCCCTGCTCGGCCAGGAAGCGCTGACGGTTCGCGGCGAACGTCTGGTCATTCGTATCCCGCGACACAATCGAATAGAAGGTTGCCGTTCGCCCATCGGACTTCGGCCGAAGGATTCGTCCCAACCGCTGCGCCTCCTCCTGCCGCGACCCGAACGTGCCCGACACCTGAATGGCCACCGACGCATCCGGGAGGTCGATCGAGAAATTCGCCACCTTCGACACCACGAGCACGCGGACCTCGCCCGTCCGGAACGCGTCGTAGAGCCGCTCGCGTTCTTTCGTCGGTGTCTTGCCGGTGATGAGTGGCGCGTCGAGAAACGCGGCGATCGAATCGAGTTGATCGAGGAACTGACCGATGACCAACACGTGATCATCGGGGTGGTTGGCGATCAATGCGGCAACAACCGTTAACTTCTGCGGTGTGGTCGAACCGACGCGATACGTTTCGTCGGGCTCGGCCGTGGCGTAGCGCATCCGCTCGTCATCACTCAGCGTCACGCGCACTTCGACGCACCGCGCCGGAGCAATCCATCCCTGCGCCTCAATGTCTCGCCACGGGGCGTCGTAGCGCTTCGGACCGATGAGGGAAAACACGTCGCGCTCACGCCCGTCCTCGCGCAACAGCGTGGCCGTGAGGCCGAGGCGACGACGGCTCTGAATGTCGGCCGTGGCCCGAAAAACCGGGGCCGGCAGCAGATGCACTTCGTCATAGACGATCAGGCCCCAGTCCTGGGAGTCGAAGACCGCCATGTGCTTCTCCACGCCGTTGACCTTGGAAATGAGCACCTGATACGTGGCGATCGTGACCGGACGGATCTCCTTCTTCTCACCCGAGTACTCGCCAATGTCTTCCGGGCGAAGCGACGTGCGAGCCAACAACTCTCGCTTCCACTGATGCACCGACACCGTGTTCGTGACAAGGATCAGGGTCGTCGCCTGGGCCTTCATCATCGCCGCCATGCCGACGATGGTCTTGCCCGCGCCACACGGCAGCACGATCACCCCGGAGCCGCCCGCCCAGAACGCGTCGGCTGCGTCTTGTTGGTAGGCGCGCATAGTGAATCCGTCTTCGACCTCATCATCGGTCTTGAGGGTCATGGCAAACGCCGTGCCGTCGACGTAGCCCGCCTGATCATCGGCCGGCCACCCGACCTTGATGAGCGCCACTTTGAGACGGCCACGATCGGCAGGTTGCAGCGCCACGAGTCCGGGGCCAACGGTGTCACCGAGCAACGGGGCGACAGTCTTGTTGCGATGCACTTCGGCCAACACAGCATCGTCGTAGGAGTGCAACACGAGACCGAAGAGCGGGTCGTTCTCAATTACTAAGCGTCCATAACGTCCCATAGTGTCGACAACATCGATGAGAAGCGCCTGGGGCACGTCGTAGCGGGAATACGAAAGGAATGCGTCGATGCACTGCTCGGCGTCGTGCCCCGCCGCACGGGCGTTCCACAACGCCAGCGGGGTGACCCGGTAGGTGTGCACGTGTTCGGGGGCCTTCTCCAACTCGGCGAACGGGGCAATCGCCTGGCGACACTCCGACGCCAGTTCGTGATCCACTTCGAGCAGCAACGTGCGGTCGCTCTGGACGATTAACGGGCCACCACTCACCCCCTCAGGCTAGGTGAGTGACGTGGAATGTAGCTCCAACTTCTTCACCGGGAACGACGGTTGGCGTTCGCGAACTGAAGAATCAGCTCAGTAGCTTTCTTGATCGGGTGAAAGCTGGCGAGGAGATCACCGTGACGGAACACGGGCGGCCAATCGCTCGCCTCAGCGGGGTGGGCGAGCCTCAGTATTCGCCTCGGCCGACGACCGCCTTCTTGCCGCCGCCCGCCGTGAAGGTCTGACGACGGCAAATCTCGTTCAGCTCGATCTCTCTCGGACGAAACCACTCTCGTAAGCCGTTCGCTTCCGGCCCGTAGAGTGAGGCTCCATGAAGAGCACGATGCAGGACTTTCCGCTGACCGTCACGTCGATCCTCCGCCGGGGTATCAGCGTCTACGGCGACTCGACCGTTGACACCCTCACCGCCTTCGACCCGGCGACCGGGGCGCTCACGACGAAGCGCAAGACATACGCCGAGATCGGGGAGAACGCGGCCCGCCTAGCCAACGCCCTTCGCCGGATCGGGGTCACCGGCGACGAGCGCGTCGGCACATTCTGCTGGAACCACTCCGAACATCTGGAGGCGTATCTCGCCATCCCGTCGATGGGCGCCGTCCTCCACACCCTCAACATTCGTCTGTTCCCCGAACAGCTCACCTATGTCGTGAACCACGCCGACGACCGCGTGATCATCATCGACGGATCGCTTATTCCCCTGCTGTGCAAGGTGGCGGGCACGCTGGCGAACGTGACCCACTTCTTCGTCATCGGAAGCGGCGAACACTCAATGCTCACGGAAGCGTTCCCGGGGACCGTGACCGCTGACTACCACGCCTCGCTCGCGGCGGAAGCGCCCACGTTCGCGTTTACCGATCCCGACGAACGCAGCGCGGCGGCCATGTGTTACACCTCGGGCACCACCGGCAACCCAAAAGGCGTTGCCTACAGTCATAGGTCCACATACCTTCACTCGCTCGCCTCGCTTGGGGCACCAATGCTCGGCATCAACGAGCGCGACAAGCTCCTCGTCATCGTCCCGATGTTCCATGCCAACGCCTGGGGCGCGCCACATGCCGGCTTCTTCGGCGGCGCCGACTTCGTCTTTCCCACGCAGTTTCTGCAGGCGGCACCGCTCACCCGTTTGATCGCGGCCGAGAAGCCCACGGTAACCATGGCCGTGCCCACGATCTGGAACGACATCTGGAACCACGGGGAGACCACGGCGATCGACCTGTCGTCGTTGCGCAGCGTGACCGCTGGTGGCTCCGCGGTGCCGCGCATCTTGATGCAACGCTTCCTCGACAAATACGGCCTCCAGATCATGCAGGGCTGGGGCATGACGGAGACGTCACCACTCGGCACGTTGGCCATGCCCCACAAATACGCCGACCCGAGCGAGGCGATGGACTTCCATGACCTCGCCGGACGGGTGCTGCCGGGCGTGGAGATCCGCATCGTGACCGAAGACGCGGCCGGTGCTGCGTCGGTGGCGCCGACCGACGGCACCACCATCGGCGAGATCGAAATCCGCGGCCCCTGGGTTACCGGTGCCTATCACCTCGACGCCACGTCGGAGAAGTTCCGCGACGGTTGGCTGCGCACCGGCGACATGGGCACTCTTGATACGCGCGCATATCTTCGCATCACCGACCGGACGAAGGACGTGATCAAGTCCGGCGGCGAATGGGTGTCGTCGATCGACCTGGAAAACGTGATCATGGCCCATCCGTCAATCGCCGAGGCCGCGGTAATCGGCGTGCCCGACGACAAGTGGGATGAGCGTCCCATGGCGTGCCTCGTGATCCGTGCCGGCCATGAAGCCAACATCGAATTGATCGACGACGTGAAGCGGTTCATCGGCGAGCGGGTCGCCAAGTGGTGGACACCGGAGCGGTGGACGTTCATCGACGCAGTACCGAAGACGAGCGTCGGAAAGTTCGACAAGAAGGTCCTTCGCGCCCAACACGGCGAGGGCACGCTCGACGTCATCTCGCGATAGCGGCGAGCGCGGCGGCACTTCAGCCCGCGGCGCGAAGACGTCGAACGAGGGCCGCCACCCGGTCTGGAACCTCCGCCGCCAGCGGACCGGAGTTGGGACCGGAGGTGGCGGCGCCTGACCAGATCGTGCGCGCCGCTGCGTCCTCACGCGAACGCGGCCGGCCGAGAGCGAAGGGCGTTTTCACCGTGACGGGCTGGCGAATCACTACTTCACCCTGACCGTCCTCCTGAACCGGAAGAAAACCGGCATCACGCAGGGCGACGATGAGCTTGACCGGGGTGAGCGTGGAGACGGCCACCGTCGGAGCGATGACTCGCAGCTTGGCCTTGGCCGCTTTCTTCGTGCGCACGACCTGCTGCAGCAGCGCCGGGTCGTCGCAGCGCACAAACGAGGCCGCCGAACCGACACGCAGTGTGCCGTGACGACGGGCAACATCCTCGATCAGATAGCCGAGCGCTTGGGGAACTGACGGCCGCGCATGGCTCGTCAGGAACCCAACGATTTCCGCCGTCGTTCGGCCGAGGTCAAAGGCTCGACGCAGCGATACCTCGGTTATCCGGTACACCGTTGCGGCCCCCGACGACGACAAGTCACCAATCAAGGCGAGTTCCGACGCAACGGCTCCATCGAGTTCAGCCGGGGCGATTGCGGTGGCATCGCCTTGAATAGTGAAGGTTGACACGACGGTCGGAAACACGTTCTCACCGGCCACGGCAACGGCCTCATCGTCGCCCAGCAACGCCGCCCTTCCGACAGATGAAAGGGCACCGTTTCGCAACACGCCAAGGATCGACATCTCGGCCAACAACTCCGCGGTGTACTCGGCGGCGTCACCGACCGATGCCCACCGTCCGGGTCCGTGCCAGTGCGCCCTTTTGGCCACGTCGTCGGCGATCGGCGCACCGTCACCTTCGATCGACGCCAACGCCTCGACCACGCGAACGCGGCGCCACACCTCATCGATGTCGGAGTAGTACGACGGTGAGAGCGCGGCATCGATCTTTGACGACCGCAGACCGAGCACCACCCGCGACACCGGCACGGCACTGAACTGCCACGCTCGCACGACATGGAGCCAACGATCGAGTGGTAGCGACGTCAACCACTCCTCAAACGCCGCCGTGGGGCCGACGCGTTCGGTGAACGGATCGGCGAGCAGGAGCCCGGCCACTCCGGCGATTTCGATCAGCCGAGCGGTCGAAGCTTCGTCGAACCCCAACGACTTCGCCGTGGACCGAAGTTCCTTGACTGGCAGACCGCCGGACTTGAGCGAGGGGATCGTCTCCTGAGCCCACGTGGAGCCGATCCGCCGGATCGTATCGATCACCGCCAGCGGATTGAGCTCAACGACCCCGGCCCGGCGAGACGACAACTCGTTGCCTTCGCGCACGCCGACGGTGGGCGCCGTGGTGGAGAAGGCCCGCAGCACCGACCCACCCCGCAGCGCCACGGCGATTTCGCGCGGGATCACCGCCGCGTCGGACCCGAACGGGATCAGCAGGCCATGGGACAGCAACCAGGCAACGTCGTCGTCGATCGAGCGTCGCGACCACGGCCGCAAATCGATGTCGAGCACGCACCCGGCATCATGAATGGCGACCAACACCGACACGGCCGCACCCGGAGCACGGTCCAAGAGCGCGCCGAACGTATCGGGAGATGTGAGGTGGGCAACGATGTCTTGGATTTGCCCGACCTTGGCGACCACCCGCGGTTCCAAGCCAAGATTGCCCACGATCAAGCGGAGGTCCGGCACGGCATAGCGATCAAGCAGGTGGGCCAGGGTGCCGCGGAGATCGAAGGGCGTGGAGATCACCCGACGCATGGCCGGGGTGAGCGAATACAGCTCCGAGCCGCCATCGATGATCTGCGTGCTGACGCACAGCCCGAGCACTCTGGCCCGCTGCAGGGCCGAGGAAATCACCGCCACGGGCGGCTGCTCAAAGGCCAACGCCACGATGTCCGCGGCCGACGACGGTTCACCTAGCAACGCGAGTGCGTCGAGTACCTGGCGCTGGACCCCGTCGAGCGCAGCCAACGCCGCCTGCACCGAATAGGGGGCGCTCGCTCGACTGGCGAGATCGTTGATCGACGCCGGCGCCGGGTCAGCAAGCTCCGGCCGAGCGACGAGAAGAGCGGCAAGCTCGTCGTCGGTCAGGCGTCGAATCGAGTCGCCCAGGCCGGTCACGGACGACGAGGTTAGAGCGCCACGTCGATGCCGACCATCGACCATCGACCATCGCACGTTGCGGACGGTGCGTTTCCCGAACGTGCCGAGCAAGTGAAGGGGGCGTTCGGGCGGTCTCGGGTTTACACCCGGCGCGCCCATGGCAGGATCGGGGCGTGACATCTGTTCGCCGGGAGCGGCCATCCAAACCCGGGGCCGATCCGCTGGCTGACCTCCTCTTTGTCCTCGACCTGGAAGCGATCGAAACCACGATCTTTCGTGGCCATCAGACCGACGCCAAGCGTTTGCGCACCTTCGGCGGCCTCGTCGCCGGACAGGCCTTGGTCGCTGCCGGCCGGACGGTGTCGACCGACCAACACGTACATTCTCTGCACGCATACTTTCTTCGGCCAGGTGATCCGACCAGGCCAATCGTCTACGAGGTCGACCGCATTCGCGATGGTCGGAGCTTTGCCACTCGACGCGTTATCGCCATCCAGCACGGGGAAGCGATCTTCAACCTCTCCGCGTCGTTTCATGTGACCGAGCCTGGAGTGACGCACCAGAAGCCGATGCCCACCGCCCCGTCGGCCGAATCGCTCCCGACGTTTCGCGAACGCTGGAAGCACCTCGAACAGACCGACGCCGATTGGTACAACTGGCCTCGGCCGATCGACCAACGACACGTCGACGCACCATCACGCGAACGCGTGTCGCGCGAGCCTCGTCAACAGTTGTGGTTTCGCACCAACGGTGCCCTGCCCGACAACGCGCTCCTGCACGCCTGCGTGGCCGCCTACGCGTCGGACATGAGCGTGCTCGACACGGCGCTCATCCCGCACGGCATCTCGTGGGACGACGCCGGCTTCATGGGCGCCAGTCTCGACCATGCCATGTGGTTTCACGGCGAATTCCGGGCCGATGAATGGCTGCTCTACGACCAGGAGTCCACGGTGTCCGGCGGGGCCCGCGGGCTGTCGAGGGGCGAGATGTATACCGCCGACGGGCGCCTCGTGGTGTCGGTCGTCCAGGAGGGCCTCATGCGCCTCCGTAAGCCATGACCTCGCCCGCCATCGAGGTTCGTGACCTCACCGTTCGTTACGACTCCATGTCGAAAGCCGCCGTCGACGGCGTGAGTTTTCGCGTTGAGCCCGGCGAAATTCTGGCGCTACTCGGTCCAAACGGGGCCGGGAAAACGTCGATCGTCGAGACGCTCGAAGGGTACCGGCGGGCGACCAGCGGCACAATGTCCGTCCTCGGCTTCCATCCCATCGACGACGCCGTGCAGTTGCGATCACGAATCGGCGTGATGCTGCAGCGCAACGGCGTGTATCTCACGATGGGACCCCGCGATGTCGTACGCCTCTTCGCCGACTACTACGGGACTCGCGCCGACGATCCCGACGCGCTGCTCGAACGCGTTGGCCTGGCCGATGTGGCCACCACCCCGTGGCGACGTCTCTCCGGCGGTGAACAGCAGCGGCTCTCGTTGGCCCTTGCGCTGGTCGGCCGACCCGAGGTTGCCTTCCTCGACGAACCCACGGCGGCGATCGACGTGACTGCTCGACAAACCGTGCGTTCGCTGCTGCGCGAACAACGCGATGGTGGGGTGGCCATCGTCCTCACCACCCATGATCTCGACGAGGCCGAGTCGCTCGCCGACCGGGTGGTGATCCTCGATCAGGGCCACGTGGTGGCCGCCGGAACGCCGGCCGAACTCACGCGCGCCGACGCCTCCGACG
>JAYSTV010000010.1:0-1883 GCA_043719425.1 Acidimicrobiia bacterium
TCGGGCGTGCCGTCGTTCACGCACTCGCTGCGGATCAGCGCTTGGAGCAGCTCGACGGTCTCGTTGGTCAAGGCGTCGTTCGTGGAAACCATCGTGTGCCTCCGTCTCGACCGCACGTCGGCGGCGTCCTCAGTGTGCCCTATTGGGCTGGGTTCACGCAGGAAGACCAGTGTCGATCATCGAAGCGGTAGTCGGCGGCTACGCAATCGGCCACGTGCAAACACCGCAATCGCGCCCTCGGTAAGGTCGTCCTCAATCAGGGCCAGATTTCCCAATACCAGCTCCGCCTGTTCGTCGGGAGTCATCGAATCTGACGACCGGATGAGGACAAAAGACGGGCTACTGATGTTGCGAAAGGCAAGGAGAGTTCCAAAGTCGGTGTCATGCGAGACGATGGTCCGCTTCTCCGCAATGGCCCGATCGAGAATTTCGTCGTCAGATGCGTCGGCGAGTCCAAGATCTCGTACGGCGATGGCGTCGTGCCCCGCTTGGGTGAGCAGCTTTGCGAATCGCGGGGCCATGTTTGCGTCAATCAAAAACCTCACACCGGGCGGGCCAACGGAAGTTCGCGCTCCTGCACTGCAGACGCCGCGTACTCGAGAGAAGCGATGATGTCTTCGAGTTCGAGATCCGGAAAGTCGACGAGAATCTCGTCCGTCGACCGGCGGGCGGCCAACTGACCAAGCACAGCCGCTACCGGGATCCGAAGCCCGCCGATGCAGGGCACGCCGCGCATCTTTGCTGGGTCGACGGTAATCCGGTGCAACTCCATCGCCTCAGCGTAGGTGTTAGGGGGTCGAACTGATGTGCTGACGTGCCTACGCCATGACCGCACGTCGGTCGATCAAGAGAGAACGGTCGGCACGGCCGCTGCCAGGATCGTCATGCGGCATCCCGGCTCGAGGTTCACGGTGACGGAACCGGCAGCGAGCCGTGGTTCGCTGAGCAGCCCAAACGCCGCCAGATGAGACTCCGGACACACGTGGTGTGGGTGCGGTAGCGTCGCGCCCTGAACATAGGTCCAACACACAAGGGGAAATACATGTCACAAAACGTTGAGCAGTCGCCTGACGCTCGCGAAGACGGCTTCGCACTGAACCGTCGTCAACTTCTGGTTGGTGCCGCCGGTCTGGCCGGCGCTGCCGTGCTCGCCTCGTGCTCCAGCAGCAGCAAGGACACCACGGCCGTCACCGACGCCGCCGTCGCTGACACCACTGCCGCTGCTGCGGCCGAGACCACGGCCGCCGCTGCTGCGGAGACCACGGCCGCCGCTGCGGCGGCAGAGACCACGGCTGCTGCTGCGGCTGCTGACCTCGGCGAAGTCACCTTCGGCTCGAACTACTCCGACGACAAGGTCAAGGCCGCCATGGCCGCCGCCATTGCCGCCACCAAGTTGAACGTGAAGATCAACACCGTCGACCACAACGGCTACCAGGACAACTTCAACACCTACATCCAGCAGCCTGACGATGTTGTCTCCTGGTTCGCCGGGTACCGCATGCGTGCCTTCGCCGGCAAGGGCGTCGTGGGCGACATCACCGACGTGTGGGGCAAGCTCACCGACATGTCGGGCGGCTTCAAGAACGCCTCCACCGGTACCGACGGCAAGCAGTACTTCGTGCCGTTCTACTTCTACCCGTGGGCCATCCACTACCGCAAGAGCCTGTTCACTGAAAAGGGATACGAGATCCCGACCGACTGGGCCGGCCTGCTCGCGCTGTGCGCCAAGATGAAGGCCGACGGCATCACGCCGTTCTCGGCCGCCAACGATGGTGGCTGGCCGCAGATGGGCATGTTCGACATGATCAACATGCGCACCAACGGCTACGACTTCCACGTGTCGCTCATGGGCGGCAAGGAGTCCTGGACCGACCCGAAGGTCG
>JAYSTV010000091.1:0-1726 GCA_043719425.1 Acidimicrobiia bacterium
GATTCATGAACTTCCATACGCACCCCGCTGGTTGGCACGCGAGGCGCCATCGCTCAGTTGTGCGCGACGGATCGATTCAGCGTGTGGATGTCACCGGGGAAGCAACGTCGATGAGCGTAGAGGCGGGGGTGTGACAATTCGCCGCTGCGGCGTTCCGGTGCATTTCTGTGCGGGCGTCGACCCGAGCCTCGATCTCCAAAGGTATGCGCACGTAGGACTGGTTGTGTCCGTATCCGCGAAGTCGAAAGTGCACATACGAACGCACGTATCGGCCCAAGAATCGCGCCCAACCAAGCTCGGCGAACTGGCGAACGTGAACGCGCTCGTGAGCCAGCAATTCGGAGTACCCCGGGGTTCGCGCGGCCGACCGGCGGACCACCACGAGACGTCCGAGGGTGATGCCGACGGACCCCGGGGGAACCGGTCCACCCACCCACAGCCAGTGCCCGTCGACCGACGCGAACCGAGGTGGATCGAGCTTCCGTCGAGGCAGTGGCATACGAGATCCGTCGAAGCCGAACGCTAGAACAACCGAGCAGCGAGCTTGCGTCGGTACTCGCTGACCCTCGGATGCTCGCCCAGGGTGGCGAGAAGGTCGACGTAGCGCTGCCTCGCGTCGTCGTCGGTCTTCACGGACTCCAGCAACGTGTCGAGTTCCGTGAACGCTTCGGAGCCCACGCCGGATTCGGTGAGACCGAGACGAGCGCGGGCGGAGAGCTCGACCGTTTCCGGGCCCTCTGGGATACGCGTCATCAAGGTGAGCGCCTCATCGAATGCGCTTTGCTCGACGAGGATACGGGCCAACGCCACCACGCCACGAGCGCTGCCCGGCTCCAGCGCGAGCGCTTCACGCAACTTCGATTCGGTCACCACGCCGGTGGGACCCGCGAGCGCTTCGTCGATGAGCACATCGGCCGGCGATTTAGCTGGAGTCAGTCGCTCCACCCATTGCTTGATCTGCGCTTCAGGAAGGGCGCCGATGAAGGAGTCGATGACTTTGCCCTCATGCACGGCGAAGACGGCCGGGATGGATTGAACCTGGAACGTGGCGGACGCTCGCGGGTTGTCGTCGACATTGATTTTCACCAGCGCCACCTCGCCCCCGGTGGCGTCGATCACTCGCTCGATCATTGGGCCGAGCGTGCGACACGGGCCGCACCACGGGGCCCAGAGGTCAACGACGACGGGAACCGACTTCGACCGCTCCACGACCTCGGTGGCAAAGGTTGCGTCGGTCACGTCGATGTACATGCGAAGACTCCAAGTGCGTTGTGGCCAGCGTTGCTACGGGATCAGGAGCCTACCGGGCGTGACCAACACGTGGATCAGCACGAGTTGGCGACGGAGGTTCGCCGGATCCATCGCGTACGGTGGTGGGCCTCCCATGAGCACGCCGTCACGTCCCCCGCAAATCGTTGTATCCGACCCTCCCGGCATCGCCGTCGACGCGGTGACCCGTTGGTTTCTGGACCGCGTTCCGGGCGTTGTGGCGCCGCTGCAATTCAGTCTGATTGCCGGTGGGCGTTCCAACTACACGTACCTGGTCCACGATGGAGCCGGGCAGCGCTTCGTCCTCCGTCGACCCCCACTCGGGCCGCTCCTCCCCTCGGCCCACGATGTGGCCCGCGAGTACCGAATCATCAGCGCGCTTAGCACCAGCGGTGTGCCGGTTGCTCCGGCGCTCGGCTTCTGCGACGACCCGTCCGTGAATGGGCGTCCGTTCTAT
>JAYSTV010000092.1:0-1725 GCA_043719425.1 Acidimicrobiia bacterium
CTGCACTGGACCTTGATGCCAATGGCACCGGCCTTCTGCGCAGTCTGCACAGCACGCTTCATCGCTCGACGGAAGCTCACGCGCCCAGCGAGCTGATCGCCAACGCCCTGCGCAATGAGCGCAGCGTCGAGTTCCGGCTGCTTGATCTCAACGATGTTGAGCTGGACCTTCGGGTTGTTGGTGATCTTCTGCAGACCGGCGGTGAGACGCTGTGACTCGGCGCCTTTGCGACCGATCACGATGCCCGGGCGTGCGGTGTGCACGTCGACACGCAGCCGATCACGGGTGCGCTCGACTTCCACTCGGCTCACGGCGGCCCGCTCGAGTTCCGTCGTCAGGAAATGACGAATGCGGTAGTCCTCGATCAGGTTCGACTTGTAGTCCTTCTCGCTGAACCAGCGGGACTTCCAGTCGGTCGTGATACCGAGCCGGAAACCGTAAGGGTTGACTTTTTGACCCATGGTTTGTCTCTCGTCTCAGCTGTTGTTCTTGGTATCGCGGTCCCAGGTACCCGCAAGGATCTCCTGGGCTTGCTGACGCCAATCGGTGATCTGATCAGCCGAGCGGCTGACCTTGGCATCGAGGGCGGTGATCTCGTCGTCGGTGAGGTCGGCGAGCTGCTGGAAGGTGAAGATGCCAGCGGCGTTGAGTTCTTCGTGGAGCTTGGGGCCAATGCCGATGATGAGGTTCAGGGCGTTGGGGTCGTCGGTCGCAGGTGCTGCCGCTTCGGATGAACCAACGAGACCCTGCACTTCGACCACCGGGGCGGCTTCGACCGGGGCAACTTCGACCGGGGCAGCCTCGAGCGTGGCTCCGGCAATGACTTCCTCGGCTCCGGCGGCGCCGCGACGAGAGTCGGCGGCCGCAGTCTCGGCCGTGGCGCGGGCGCCAGCAGTTCGACGAGCACGGTTGGCGACCAGTTCGGCACTCTGGTTCCGAGCCTGGGTGAGGAGAGCGTCGGGAAGACGGCCAACCACGATGGTGATGTGAGAGGTCCGCTTGAGGATCTGGCCGGTGCGCCCACGGGCCCGGGGACGGAACCGCTTGATCGTGGGGCCTTCGTCGGCGAAACAAGCCGCGACGTAGAGCTCCTCGGCCGGGATGGCGTCGTTGTGTGAAGCGTTGGCGACGGCCGAATGCAGCACCTTGGCCACATCGAAGGCGGCGTCGCGCTCACACAGACGCAAGATGTTGGCGGCCTCGGCGACCTGGTGTCCACGGATGAGGTCAAGGACGACGCGCACCTTCCAGGCACCCGTGCGCACGTAGTAGGCGTAGGCGTGGGTGATCTGATCGGCCGGGCCGCGCTGGCCGGTCTTTCGGGCCCGAGCGGGCGACTCGTTGGTCTTCATTCCGGGCATGTCAGCGCCTCCCCGACCGTTCCTGGCCGGCATGGAACTTAAACGTGCGGGTGAGCGCGAACTCGCCGAGCTTGTGCCCGACCATCGATTCGCTGATGTACACCGGCACGTGCTTGCGACCATCGTGCACGGCGATGGTGTGACCCACCATGTCCGGGATGATCGTGGAGCGGCGCGACCAGGTCTTGATCACGCGCTTTTCGGTTTTGGCGTTCAGATCGTCGACCTTCTTCAGAAGGTGGTCGTCGACGAACGGCCCTTTTTTCAGGCTGCGAGGCATAACGTGCGTCCTAGTCCTTGTCCGGGCTTATCGACGGCTGCCGCGGGTGCGGCGACGACGGACGATGAGCTTGGCGGATTCTTT
>JAYSTV010000093.1:0-4206 GCA_043719425.1 Acidimicrobiia bacterium
TGCGGTGTAGCCGAGTTCGGCGTACAGGCCGTCGTCACCCAGCATCAGGCCGATTTCGCAGGTGAGGCCTTGCGCCGAATTCACCGTACGGGCGTAGGAATGACCAAGGCTTTCGGTCACGTACTCGATGGGCAGGTTCACTCGGCGGCCACTGTCGAGTTCGATCTGTAGCGAGTGTTCACCGCCGCCGGCGATGGTGCCGATGTCACCGTTGAGGATGCCGAGGTCGTATCGGTTGAGCTTGCCGATCACCCGGTCGCCTTCGTTGAAGCGCCGATCTTCCACGGTCAGCACCAGCGGCCCGAGTCGGCCGGAGTTCTCCAGCACGGTGTGCGCTCGTTCGTTGAGGTCGTCGACATCGCTGTGGTGAGCGGCGCCCATGAGTACGTCTCGGCCGCTGTCGTGGTGGTCCCACCAGTCGAGGACGATCTGATCTCGTAGGGCATCGGAGTTGTGGGCGATGGTGACTCCGCCGTGCTCGTCGAGCCGACGGACGGCAAGTTCCGTGAGGCCTTTGCGGAGCGCGGCGACGATGAACCGTTCCTCGGGGTCGCGTTGGCGGCGGTTGTCCGTCAGCTCGACGATGTCGAGCCGGTGGGTCATCGAGGCGAACAGTCCGCCGGCCTCGATCGGCGGAAGTTGCTTGGGGTCGCCGACCAAGATCACTTTCGCCTCGGCTCTCTCGGCGTACTGCACGAGTGATGCCATCAGGTTGGTTCCAAGCATCCCGGCCTCGTCGATTATGCGGAGTTCCGCATAAGTCGACTTATGCGGGGTTCCGTATTCTGCCGGGTGGTGGGGTGTTGTGCCTGGTAGGGGCGGGTGGGGGGCTGGATTTGTTCGGCATAATCCGGTGGTTTGGTGGACGCTTTGTTTGCTCGGGGCAGATCGCTTCGGCAAGGGAGGCTGTGTGATGACTGCATATCCGGTTGGTTCGAGGTCGGGGCCGTTGTCGGGGTTGGGAGCGAGGTTCCGGTCGTCGTTGAGTGAGGCTGGGTACTCGGCGAACTCGATGGAAGCGTTGTTGGCGGTGTGGTGGCACCTGAATCGCTGGTTGACCGGTGAGCGATTGGCTGTTGGTGAGTGGGCTGGAACACAGGTCGCGAGGTTTGGTGACGAGCGCCGGGTTGCGGGTCATGGCCGTTATGTGACGGTGGCAGGGTTGGCTCCCCTGGTCCGTTTCTTCGTGTCGGAAGCTCTAGTTGTGCCGCCTGTCATGTGTCCAACAGCGCTGGAAGCGATGCTTGGGGCGTATCACCGATGGCTTGTCGATGAGCGGGCCTTGGCGTCTCGGACTGTTGCTCGTTATGACCTTTTAGCTGAACGGTTTTTGGGTGCCCGTTACGGCTTGGGGTCGGGGGTTGAGGGCTTGTGCGGCGCCGATGTAACGCAGTTCGTGTTGGATTTGTGCTCGTGCCGGTCGGCGGCGTCGGCGAAGGTGCATGTCGGCGAACTTAGGTCGCTGCTGCGATTTTTATATCTGGAGGGTCATATCCCGTTTTCGTTAGCGGACACGGTGCCGGGTGTCGCGGTTTGGCATGGCACGGCGTTACCGCCAACCTGCGATGCAGGGCAGGTCGTGTTGTTGTTGAACAGTTGTGATCGTGGCATGGTCACTGGCCGACGCGATTTCGCGATCTTGACGTTGTTGGCTCGGCTGGGTCTACGGTCAGCTGAAGTTGCCGGGTTGCGGTTGGAGGATCTGGATTGGCGGGCTGGCGAAATCGTGGTGCGGGGCAAGGGCAACCGGATCGATCGACTCCCGATGCCGTGCGATGTCGGTGACGCGCTTGTCGGATATTTGAACGGGGACCGGCCTGTTGTGAGTTGCCGTGAGGTGTTCTTACGGCGGCGGGCACCACTGATCGGGATCGACTCGACAACGGTGACCACGGTGGTCCATTTCGCGTGTCGTCGAGCCGGGCTGGCGACCATGGGTGCTCACCGGTTACGTCACGCGCTCGCTGCTGAGTTGTTAGCTACGGGTGCCGGGTTGCCCGAGGTCGCGCAGTTGTTACGGCATCGTGATCTTGCCTCGACCGCGGTCTACGCGAAGGTTGACCGGGTGGCGTTGGGATCGTTGGCTCGCCCCTGGCCCAAGAGTGTGTCATGAGCGGTTTCGATGGGACCGTTATCGACTATCTCACGATCCGCAGAGCGTTGGGCCACAACCTTGATGACGCGGCACGTCTGCTGCCCCGCTTTGTTGACTGGATGGACTCGCGCGGTCATCAAGTCGTGACGGTCGCGTTGGCGTTGGAATGGTCCACAATCCCAGTGATTGAGCACGGGAGCACCGTTCACGCCCGCCGGATGACAGCGCTCCGCGGGTTCAGCAAATATCTCCACGGCATCAATCCTGTCTGTGAGATTCCACCGGTCGGTCTGATCCCGAACCAGAAACATCGGGTGGTTCCTTACCTGTTTTCGGCCGCTGAAATCAGTGCGCTGATGACCGCAGCAACGACTCTGCCGACCCCGTTACGCGCCGCGACGTATGAGACCATGTTCGGGTTACTTGCCGTTACCGGGATGCGAATCGGTGAGGCGATCCGGTTAGACAGAGACGACATCAACTGGCAGGCCGCCCTCGTCGTGGTCCGCAAATCGAAGTTCGGGAAATCTCGGGAACTCGCAGTGCAGCCATCCACGCTCGACGCGCTCGCCGCCTATCTCGACGTACGCGATCGACACTGCCCTCAATCGGCGAGCCCGGCCGTGTTCGTGTCGCGGACCGGGAACCGGATCGAGTATGCGAATGCGTGCACTGTGTTCTCGGCGTTACGTGATATCGCCGGTCTGCGCCCACGCTCACCATCGTGTCGCCCCACGATCCATTCGCTACGCCACAGCTTCGCGGTGAACACCCTGACCGATTGGTACTCGCAGGATCTCGACATTGGACCGCGGTTGGCGTGGCTGTCGACCTACCTCGGTCATTTCGGGCCGGTCTCCACATACTGGTATCTGACCGCGTCCCCGGAGCTGATGTCCTTGGCGGCCCGCAGGCTCGAACATGCGTTGATGGTGCCATCATGACTTCGTTGGCACCGACCTTGCAGTCATTCTTCACGGACCGACTGATGACGCAACGCCAAGCCAGTCCGAACACCATCGCCGCGTACCGCGACACGTTCCGTCTCTTACTCGGCTTCGCTCAGACGACCACCGGGAAACAACCCACCGATCTCGACGTCGCCGATCTCGACATCACGCTGATCACCGGGTTTCTCACCTACATCGAGACTGAACGCCACAACAACCCGAGGACCCGTAACGCCCGCCTCGCAGCAATCCGCTCGCTCTTCCGCTACGCCGCGATGAAACACCCCGAACACGCTGCCACCATTCAGCGTGTCCTCGCGATCCCCCAAAAACGGTTCGACAAACGCCTCGTGTCGTTCCTCGAACCCGACGAAGTCGACGCGCTCATCGCCGCTCCAGACAGGACCGCCTGGATCGGTCGCAGAGACCACGCCCTCCTCGTCGTCGCTATCCAAACCGGGTTACGAGTATCCGAACTCGCCAGCCTGAACCGTGCTGACATCGTTCTCGGTGTCGGACCGAACGTGTCCTGCAACGGCAAAGGCCGCAAACAACGCTGCACCCCGCTCACACCCCAAACCGTTGCCGTGCTCCGCGTCTGGATGAAAGAACACGACGACCAACCCGACAGCGCGTTGTTCCCGACCCGGACCGGTGGCCACCTCAGCCGTGACGCGATCGAGGACCGTGTCACAAGACACGCGGCCGACGCCCGGAAATGCTGCCCGACTCTCAAAACTAAAACTGTAAGCCCACACACGCTCAGACATACATGCGCAATGCGCCTACTTCACGCCGGAGTCGATATCTCTGTCATCGCGATGTGGCTCGGCCACGAAGACATCGAAGCAACCCAAATGTATTTCCACGCAGACATGACCATCAAAGAACGAGCCATCACCAGAACGACCCCGCCCAACACGACACCAGGCCGCTACCGCCCACCAGACAAACTCCTAGCCTTCCTCGAAGGCCTCTGATTATGCCGAACAAAACCAGCCCCCCACCCGCCCCTACCAGGCACAACACCCCACCACCCGGCATAATACGGAACCCCGCATAAGTCAACGATCAGTGTGGTGTTGGCGGGGAGTCGCCATTCGGCTCGTGGTGGCCGGTCTGGTTGGGTCCACTCGTAGACAAGCTTCGCGACGGTGTCCG
>JAYSTV010000094.1:0-4198 GCA_043719425.1 Acidimicrobiia bacterium
GTTCCTTCGAACTCTCGCAGCTCCGCTGAGGCAACCGACCTACGGCCAGACTCTGCGTTGTGCTGACGAAGCAGGGACTTCCATCGGAGCATGATCGGCGAGGTCGGCGCAACGGCAACGGCGTCGGCGATGTCACTCAACACACGGGTTCGAGCAGTCTCGGCCGACGAGGCAAGCCACTCGTTCGGAGATTCGGTGAGCATCGACAGGGCGGCGACGACGGTGGTCGTGGGGTAATACATCAGCGTCGATACGGCCTCCACGGCGACCTCCACATCGAGGTCGTGGGTGGCGGCCACGAGCGCATCGTGCGCACACAACGGTTCATCCCACAGCAACGATGTGGCCGCGGCTGAACGCACGCTTGCCGACTCATTCGTAAGCGCACGGACCTTCGCCTGCTGCCAATCCAGTTCCTCAAAACCGATGTCCATCGAACCGAGCAATCGGGCCAACATCGGGTGACCCGGATCACCGAGGACGGGTCGCACGAGATCGGCAAATTCGCGATGAGGAAGCACACTCGCTGCGGCGAATCGAAGCACGGGGTCATCGCCCGTCCACCACTCTCGAATCGGGAGCACGACGGCGCCGAGCATCGACGTGAGTACCTGCAGGGCACTGACCCGGATGATCGGCGACACCGACGAGTCTCCGCCCGCAGCCTGCAAAGGGAGGACCGCTCGCACATCATCGAGGGCGATCAACGAACGTTCGATTTCCTCGCGTTCGGCAGCATCGGGGTCGTCGTTCAGAAGTCGAGCGATCAGACCAGACGTGGCCGACCGATCAAGCACCTCACGGATGCGCTCATGATCCACGCAGCACCTCAGCACCCGATCCGCAATCGATCACAGGCCTAGCTGTTTCGCCGCAAGGTCGCGCAGGATCTCTTCGCTGCCGCCACCGATGGCTTGCACTCGGACCTCGCGATAGAGGCGCTCGACTACGGCCCCGCGGAGATAGCCAGCCCCACCAAAGATCTGCACTGCTTCGCGAGCGCAGAGTTCAAACGCAGTCGTGGCCTCAACTTTGCACTGGGCGATTTCACCGGCTGGACTCTCCCCGTTGTTCAGCCGCCACGCCAAGGTCTCCATCCAGGCCTGACACGAATTTACTCGTCGACTCATGTCGACGATCTTGTGTTTGATGACCTGGTTGCCAATCAGGGGACGGCCGAACGTTTCGCGGCCCCGTGCGTATGCGATCGACTCGTTGATACAGAGTTGGGCGAACGCCAGCGACTGGGCGATCAGGTCGAGACGTTCGTAGTTGAAGTTGCCCATGATCGCCGCCCACCCATCGTTTTCTGCTCCGATCAGGTTGGCGACCGGCACGACACAGTCATCGAAGTAGAGCGTGGCCGTGTCGCTCGACCACCACCCCATCTTTTTCAGCGGGGTGCGGGTCAGGCCGGGCGCATCGCCCGGAACGAGCAGGACCGAGATTCCACCACGTCCCGCTCCGCCGGTCCGCACGGCAACGGTAAACCAATCAGCGCGCATACCACTGGTGATGAACGTCTTCGAACCGTTGACGATGTAGTTGTCTCCGTCGCGACGCGCCGTGGTTCGCAGCCCGGCGACGTCGGAACCACCACTCGGCTCGGTAACGGCTAGGGCCGCAATCGACTTTCCGGCGAGCACGTCGGGAAGAATCTTCTTCTGTTCGTCGGTCCCGTGATGAAGCACGACCGGCATCGAGATATACGACGAAATCAGTCCGGCGCTCACTCCGCCCGACCCGCCGCCGGCCAGCGCTTGGTGAATGATGACCCGCAGGAAGGCGTCGGTCCCGATCCCGCCGACCTCTTCGGGGAAGCCAGCGCCCAACATGCCGAGCTCACCCATCTTGACGTAGAGCTCACGCGGGAACTCTTCGGCCTCGTCCCACTCGTGGGCGAAGGGCGTGACCTCCTTGGCGACAAACTGATCGAGGACAGCGCGGTACTCGAGATGTTCAGGTGTGTAGAACGGGTGCGCAGTCATGGTTTACGAGTTTGGCCCAGGAGACTCGCGGTGTGGTTCCGTCGCACGACGGCGCACGGAAACGCTGCGTTCGCGTCCAGAGCGACTGGGCTCATGCGTGGGTCGGCCGATACGTTGGGGGAATGGCCCGTCTGCAATTCGGCACCTTTCTCGCGCCGCATCATCCCCTCGGCGAATCACCGACGCTGATGTTTCGCCGCGACCTCGACTTTGCCGCCCACCTCGATCGGCTCGGCTTCGATGAGTTCTGGGTCGGCGAGCACCACTCGGCCGGTTGGGAGATGATCGCCAGCCCGGAGATGTTCCTTGCCGCCGCGGCCGAACGCACCGGACGGATCAAACTTGGGACCGGTGTGATTTCGCTCCCGTATCACCACCCGTTCAACGTGGCCCAGCGGCTCGTCCAGCTCGACCACATGAGCATGGGACGACTGATCTTTGGGTCCGGCCCCGGCGCGCTGCCGTCCGACGCCGCCATGCTGCGCATCGATCCGCTCCGTCAACGAGACATGCAGGATGAGGCGCTCGGCGCGATCGTTGCTCTCCTGCGCGGCGAGCGGGTGACGATGGAGACGGACTGGTTCACCCTCGACGACGCCGCGCTGCAGATCCTGGCGTTCCAAGAGACGATTCCGATGGCGGCGGCGTCGTCGATCTCACCGTCGGGCATGAAGCTGGCAGGCAAGTACGGCATGGGTGTGCTGTCGATTGCGTCGAACTCCACCGAGGGTCTGCAGTCGCTCCCGACCCAGTGGTCCTTCGCTGAGGAATCTGCGCTTCAGCACGGCCAACGCGTGGATCGCGCCGACTGGCGCGTGCTCATGTCGTGGCACCTCGCGAGTTCTCGGGAGCAGGCGCGCAACGAGGCCGTCGACGGGTTACAGAATTGGCACAACAACTACAACGTGAAGGTCCTCGGACGCCCGAACGCCGTCCACGTCGACAACAAGTGGCAGCTCCTCGACATGACGGCCTCCAGCGGGGCCGGTGCATCCGTCATCGGCACCCCCGACGACATGATCGAAGCGATCTTGAGCCTGGTGAAGGTGACCGGCGGGTTCGGCACCGTTCTTGGCTTCGCCCACGACTGGGCCGACCGCGAAGCAACCACGCGTTCGTGGGAGCTGTTTGCCCGCTACGTGATCCCCGAGGTCAACGGTGCACTTCGGTCGATGCGCGCCTCGGCCGGTCACGTGACCGCCAACAAGGCCAAACTGATCGCGGGCGCGGGCGCAGCAATCGTCGAGCAGATCAAGCGGGATCCGAAGGCGATGGAGGCGATGGCCATCACCATCGCCCAGGGCGCCAAGCACCAAGTCGGCTCGTCGGCCTCCGCTAGCGCGGCCACCGCCGCCATGACCGACGAAACCGCCACCCACGCCTAACCCACACCCCGCCGGCCGTGGCGCCCCGCGGACCGTTGGATCAATGGCGACACGTTGCCGTTGAAACGACGTCGCCAACTCGACAACGTGTCGCCAACCATCCAACGGTCGATAGACGGGCGAGATTGGCGCACCGGAGCGCCCGGCCTCGACGCGTGAT
Organism: Acidimicrobiia bacterium; assembly: GCA_043719425.1. Classification (GTDB taxonomy): domain Bacteria; phylum Actinomycetota; class Acidimicrobiia; order Acidimicrobiales; family JANYDT01; genus JANLQX01. The sequence goes on from JAYSTV010000094.1 coordinate 3,534, forward strand.
CATCGGAGGCATCATCGTCGGGGCATGACCCTGATTCGCATTTCTCAAGCTTCCTCCGACGGACTCAGCCCACGAACACTGCAACGCCAGGCGGCGTCGCAGAAGATCGAGCGTGTAAGTCGCGGCATCTACCTCCGCGATGGAGCCAGCCTGAGCCCAGATGATCACTGGCTCAACCGGCTTGATGCCCATCTTCTGCGGGGCGGGCCCGGGTCGGCCATCAGCCATAGGGCCGCCGCCCGCCTTCACGGTCTCGAAGGATTTACCGAAGGCGAGCGATTCGAGGACGTGACCATTCCCGCGGCCGCAGGTTGGAAGTCCCCGCCAGCCATTCGATCACGGACCCTCACGCCAAGCGATGTTGTTGTGGTTGGCGGCCGACCCGTGACTTCGTTGGCCCGAACCCTCGCCGACGTGGGTCGCTTCGTCACGCCGGACGTTCATGAGTTTGCCCTTCACCATGCGCTGCGTGGCAGTGATCGTCGGCGCCCCGACATCTGGAACACGGACCTGCTCCAAGACCTGGCACTTCGTGCGGATCAACGGAACTCCTACGGCACGAGCGTGCTTCGGGCGAGCCTCGATCGGTACGGGGTCGGCCGTCCAAGCGGGAGCTTCACCGAGACCATCCTCCACCAACAGCTCAGAGCGGCCAACATCACTCT
>JAYSTV010000095.1:0-10110 GCA_043719425.1 Acidimicrobiia bacterium
GTGCTGCAGAACACGATGATCGAAGGTTCACTAATTGCGCTCGAGCGCATTCGACGGGGACTCTCCAGTTCCCCAATCGACGCCGGCGAACCGCTCGTCGTCAAAGCATCGATTGGGGTGGTCACCTTCGACCGTGACACCCTGCCTCGCGAGATGCTCCTTCGTGTTGACGACGCGCTCGGGGCCGCACGTCGCAACGGCGGCAACCGCATCACGGTGAACGAAGCAGAGCTCCGCGACATCACCGCGATGGTGTAGCCGGCCGGGGTCGCACAGGTCGATCGCAACAACGACCAAGCAGAGCGATGGTGTAGCCGCCGGGGTCGCACAGGTCGATCGCAACAACGACCAAGCAGAGCGATGGTGTAGCCGAGTAGCGGCGTCAGCCCTTCGGGTAGAGCTCGCCGAGGAACGTGAGTAGGAACTCAAGGGCGTTGATGCCCGGTCGCAGCGGAAGAATCAGCACGCCTTCCCTGGCCTTATAGACCGCGGTCCGCGAAAGACGCTGGAGGCGAATCTCCTGGCTGGTCTTCAGTTCCACCGGACTGAGCTTGGCCGCCAGCGAACCCATCATCAGGCTCGCACCCATGCCGATCGCCTTGGTGACGGTGACGTCGCGCAGCCCAATTCGATGGCACTCGGCCCGTAGTCGGGCCACGTCGAGGAGCACGTTGGCTCGCTCGGGGATTGGACCGTAGCGGTCGACCCATTCCTTGGCGATGTCATCCACGTCGGCTGCGGTCATGACTTCGGCGAGGCGGCGATAGGCATCGAGCCGCAAGGGTTCCTTCGCGATGTAGTCGGCCGGGATGTTGGCGTCGACCGGGATCTCGATCTTGATCTCGGCTGGTTCTTTCTTCGTCTCCCCCTTCAGCTCACCGACCGCTTCAATCACCATCTGGCTGTAGAGGTCGTAGCCGACGGCGGAGATGTGACCACTCTGATCGCCACCCAGAATGTTGCCGGCGCCACGAATCTCCAGGTCGCGCATGGCGATCTTGAACCCCGAACCAAGCTCGGTGTGTTCACCGATGGTCTTGAGGCGCTCGTAGGCCTCCTCGGAGAGCGACACATCGGGCGGATAAAATAAGTACGCATACGCTCGTTGCCCGGAGCGCCCCACGCGACCGCGCAGCTGGTGTAACTGACCAAGGCCCATTCGATCGGCGCGATCGACCACGAGCGTGTTCACCGTGGGCATGTCGATGCCGGTCTCGATGATCGTGGTGCATACGAGCACGTCGAACTTACCCTCCCAGAAGTCATAGACGACCTGCTCGAGCGAGCCTTCGTCCATCTGACCGTGAGCGATGGCGACGCGCGCCTCTGGCACCAGGTCGCGAATCTCATTGGCCTTGCGTTCGATATCCGAAACGCGGTTGTGCACGTAGAAGACCTGACCTTCACGGAGCAGCTCGCGTCGTATGGCTTCCGAGACTGCGTTCTCGTCGTACTCGCCAACGAAGGTCAAGATGGGCTGACGGTCAGCCGGCGGCGTGTTCAGGAGCGTGAGATCACGGATCCCGGACAGCGCCATCTCGAGCGTGCGGGGAATCGGCGTGGCCGTGAGGGTGAGAACGTCGACGTTCTCCTTTAGGTGCTTGATCGCCTCTTTGTGGCTAACCCCGAAACGCTGTTCTTCGTCGACCACGAGCAGACCGAGATCGGCGAAGGTCATGTCATTCGACAGCAGGCGATGGGTGGCCACGATCACGTCGACCGTGCCGTTCCTGACCCCCTCGATGACCTTCTTCGCTTGGGCGTTGGTGAGAAAGCGCGAGAGCACTTCGACGCGGATGGGATAGTTCGAGAAGCGCTCGGAAAACGTTTGATAGTGCTGCTGGGCGAGGAGCGTGGTGGGGACCAGAATGGCCGCCTGTTTGCCGTCCTGGACGGCCTTGAAGATGGCCCGGATGGCCACTTCGGTCTTGCCGAAGCCAACGTCGCCACACACGAGACGATCCATGGGCGAGGTCGATTCCATGTCGGCCTTGACCTCCTCGATGGCTTTGAGCTGATCGACGGTCTCGGCGAACTGGAAGCCTTCTTCCATCTCCCGCTGCCACGGTGTGTCCTGGGCAAACGCGTGGCCGGGCGCGGTGATGCGCTTTTGATAGAGCACCACAAGTTCTTGCGCGATCTCGCGCACCGCGGCGCGGACCTTTGCTTTGGCGTTGGCGAACTCCTTGCCGCCGAGGCGATGCAACGAAGGCGGCTCGCCGGTATACGCCCGCACCGTATCGATCTGGTCCGACGGAACGTAGAGCTTGTCGTCGCCCTTGAACTCGAGCATGAGGTAGTCGCGTTCGACTCCGCCGATGAGGCGTTTGACCATGCCGGCGAAACGGCCAACACCATGGATGTAGTGGACGACGTAGCTGCCCGGCGAGAGGTCTTCGAAGAACGCCTGAGCGTCACGTCGCTTGCGCGGTTTCGCGCGTCGGTGGGCTCGCCGCCGCCCGGTGAGGTCAGCCTCGGCGAGAACCGCCAACTTGATCGATGAAGCGATGAAACCGCGCTCGATCGGGGCGACCACAATCTGCACCCCGAGCTTGCTCATCGTCTGCGCGCGTACATCTGGCGATTCACCCGTGGCCAGGCGGGTGGTGGCGAATCCTTCGTCACCGAGGACAGCGTGAAGGCGATCGGCCGAGGCATCACCGTCGGCTGCGACCACGATGCGGTAGCCATCCATGACGAGGCCACGCATTTGCGTGACGAGCGCGTTCGAGTCTCCGACGGTCGTGGCCCAGCCCATGGCCGGAACCACGGTGGTGTCGGGCCCTTCGGCTCCGGGAGCGAGCGTCCAGACCGGCGCCTCGCACTTGGCCAAAAGCCGCTCGAACGGTAAGTGGAGCATCGGGAACGCTCCATCGGCCGCCAATCGAGTGCTGGTTGCTTCGGCGTTCCATGTGCGCGACAACGTGGCGACCAGCGCGGCTTCTTCGGCCAGGAGATCGTCGACGCGATCACGAAGTCGTCGGGGTTCCACCAGAACGACCATCGACGAGCGTCCAACGAGATCAAGCAGCAGATGATCTTCCATGCTCAGCCACGGAAGCCACGACTCCATTCCCTCGAACACCGTGCCCTGGCTGATCCGCTCCCACTGGGCGGCCCCCCAGGGTTCTGATTGCAGCAGTTCTGCCGCTCGAGCGCGAACGTCATCGGTCGGACGCAACTCGCGACAACCAAACAGCTGGGCCATCGCCAAGGTCTCCGTGGCGCGCTGATCGTGGACACTGAACTCGGTGAGGCGATCAACCTCATCGCCCCACAGATCGATGCGGATCGGGACATCGGCCGTGGGCGGGAACACGTCGACGATGGAACCGCGCACGGCGACTTCGCCGCGATGCTCCACCTGGTACTCGCGTCGATACCCGAGGCCGACGAGTTCTTCGACGAGAGCTTGTGGATCGATCTGATCGCCGAGACGGATGACGATGGGCGCCGTCTCTTCAACATGCGGGCCGAGACGTTGCAGTAGGGCCTTCACCGGGGCGACGATCACGGCAGGCGCGTCGTCGGAACCACCCGTGAGGTGCCACATCGCCTGGAGTCGTCGACCCATCGTTTCGACGCCCGGGCTCACCCGCTCGAAGGGCAGGGTCTCCCACGCCGGGAACACATCGACGGCGGCCGGACCAAGGTATGCGCGCAGATCGTTTGCCAATCGGTCGGCGTCGTTGCCCGTTGGCGTCACGACAACGACGGGCCGCCGGCCAGACAACTCGGCGAGCCCGGCCAGAACAAACGCTCGGGCCGGCTCGGCAACCCCGATCGAGGCTGTGCGGGACCCGAACAGATCCGTCAGACCGGCATCGGCGCGCAGCAGCGCTGGGAGAGGAGTAAGCGACACGCGACAACCAAACCTAGTGGCGTGTCACCCCTCCACTCCCGCGGGCGCCCACCGCGACCGCCGTCCGGTGGTCAGCGGACCACGAGACGAGTCCGGGTACAGCGGCCTTTGACCCGCTTGACGCAGATGCGAACGGTGCGTCGCGCCGGCGCCGCGGTGACCACCGGCGCCGTGGACGCAACGGTCACGACAGTGACCTGCGTGGTCGGCGGAGCAACCCTGGTGGTCGTGGGCGGCGCTGATGTGGTCGTGCTGGTCGGTGCCGCCGTGGTCGTGGTCGTCGTCGTGGTTGTCGGCGGCGGGGCCGCCGCCCCAAAGCGAATCGTGGAGAGGGGCTTGATCAGCAGCGGGCCGATCTCCAGCACCGTCTGCGGATCAACCGTGACCCCATCGACAACGTCGACATAGCGCAGTCCCACATTGGCGTTGTCCACGCTGTTGGCCGTGGTGACCAATGGCCGCGGTCCAGTGCCCAGCACGGTAAGCCGGAACGTGCACTGGGTGACGTCGTTGTAGGTCGTGGGGAACGTGAGGGTGACCCCGGCGCTCACGACGGGCGACACCGCCGACGAGAGACCATCGGCGGTGCCCGGGATCGAGCTGCAGTTGGCCTGGACCCGAAATCCGGTGACGTTGCTCGGAATTTGGTTCGCCGGGATGGCCACGACCACCGCGATGTCCTTCCTGGGGAAGACGTTGCCGGGCGGCACCACTGTCTGGGCGGAGACCGGCCCGACTCCGGTAACGCCGGCGGCGGCTAGAGCGGCCACCCCGACGATCAGGCTGGCAATTGAGCGGCGATGTCGGCGGACACGACTAACGGTACGTGAAGCGTTCATGATGATCCCCGATCAAGACGATGCGATGCTACCGACCAGCAGTCTTGCCGACGCATCCGGGCGCGGCGCGAACTGCTAGTCACTTCGGCGATGCCAGGATCAAAACTCCGAAGCACCTCGACTCTGCCGGCCTCATCGACGAAGTGGAAACCTCGTGGATTCCGAAGGCCGATGGGCGTCGGCTCGCCGCTCGACTCGGCGTGGAAGCCGAACGGCCATTGAGCAGCCGGCGCCCGTGATCGTGGAGTACATCCCGCACCGGCGTCGTAACGGCACCCGCCTCGGCGACGAAACCATGCATCGCTGGTTCGCCTTCCATGGCTATGCCGCTGTGCGTGTCGATATCGCCGGCATGGGTGATTACACGGGCGGGTGTCTCAACGAGGAGAACATGGAGTGGGGCGCGTGTCTCTTCACCGTGAACGGTTTTCCACCAGACCCCACCATCGTCATAGGCGCGAACCCGCCGTTCGAGCACCGCATGTATCACCGGTTATTCAGCGGGTCGGTGTCATCTCCAGAGTGAGTGAAGTGTGCGCCCCGAGGGCGTGTTCGCGGTGGCCGGTGGACCGTTACGACGACGACGCCCGTTCTGATCGGACTGCCTCGATCTGGGTGCGGCGTAGCGGACGGCTGTCCATGGCGGCTCCGGTGGCGACGCAATGGTCGAAGGTGTCGGTGTCGAGGGTGTTTCGGACGTGATCGATCGCAGCCGCCATCGCTCCAGATCTAAAGGATGTCTGCCATCGATGTGATGAAGGTCGGCAGAGACGCGAGGCCGGCGACGGCGATGAGGATACGGCCACCGAGCATCAACCGAGCGTCGCTCCAGACGCGTCGAACGGCGGGCCGCGTCGAGATCGCGGCGCCGGCCAACATGATGACCGCAACGACACCTCCGACAAAGACCGTGGGCACGAGGAGCACCAACGGCAGGTACGCCAACACCACTCTTCTCCTCGCCGCAAACAGCGGTAGCGACCGACTCACGCGTGCCATGACCGCGACACTCACGAGGGCGTGGAGAAACACCAGCGCAGCGAAGACCGAAACAGCGAGCCAGGCCGGAGCCACCAGATCGAAGTCCGGATTGTTCGACCGGAGAGGCTCGACGCGGCTGCCCAACGTCACCAACAGGAGCCCACCCAACACGAGTCCACCGACCGAGCCATTTGGCAGCCATTTGCGCAGGAGCAAGTAGATCACCGCACAGACGAGGCCGGCGAAGAGACCACCGAAGATGACGAAGCCGATCGTGCCTCCGACCGTGATCTCACCGACGACCTCATCGGCTTCAGTGATCTGACCCTGGGCACGGTCGCCAGCCGTCGCAGCCAGCAGTCGCATGGCAAGTCGACCACCGGCCCCCGCAGCGAGAAGCCCGCTAACCACGCCTCCAATCAAGCCGATGTCGAGGAACCACAGAGCACGCTTGGCCTGCTCCGCGAAGCTCGCATGAGCGGCCGGTGGTGGGGTCACGAAATCGAGCCGCCCCCACTTCACGACCAGCCCCATACCCAGGAACAGCAACACCAGACACACGACCACGACTGGATGCATTTCTGCACAGTAGGCGGGCAGCCACGATCACCGCAGGGGCGACCGCCTACGAGCAACCTCGTCAGCCAAGTTTTGCGCAAGAGTTCCGACCCGTGGAGCACCTCGCACCTCGCCAGGATCACCACTCACCACGCAGTTAACGATCACCTGCCACTACCCCACAGTTCGCCTATTGCGAAGGGGAATGGGGGGCTATTGGGTTGAGAACCAAAGTGTGGCAGGGCCCTTGTTCAGACGAACTTCGTGCATTTCACAAAGCGGTACAGCTCTCGGTAGCCCATCCGTCGGTAGATCGGTTCACCCATCGACGTGGCCTGAAGCGTCACGTACGGAGCACCACCATCGAAGCCGATATTGGTCACCGTTCGGGGTCACGAGGTCAGCAAGGTCCCCGTCCCCGGTGACTTTCGGCGGTGCCGACTCCATACACTCCGGCGATTCCATGGCTGAACAACACGGCAGCTCCAGATACCAGGTCGTTGTGGTCGAATGCCCCGACCTGCACTACAAGTGGGGCGGCATTCGCAGCGGTTGCGAACTCATTGCGGGGAACACCCCGCTCGGCATGCCGAGGGAGGTGTAGGCCAAGTCCAACATGGATGTGAACGCGTGACTTCCTCCTCTGTGGACAGGGCCCTCACCTCGATACCGTCCGGAACCGGCAAATCGGGCAGCCGTGCGTCGCACACCATGCCTGGAGTGTTTGCCGTCGCCACCAGGCCGCGTCGTAGAGCTGCGTCAACGAGATCCTGATCGGCGCCAAGCCAGCTCGAGAAGGGCGCCCTTGAATCGCAAAGCCCGCGCCATGCGGCAAGGTCGATCACTTGGTCGCCCGAGGAGACCCGGCTCTTCACGGCTGACGGTGACCTTCTGTCCGAGGCGTCCTCAGATAGTGAATCCGGCACGGTCGGCCTCGCGGCGGGCCATGGTGCGCGTATCGCCAAGGAAAGATCGCCCGGAGCTGGCAACTGATCAGCGCGCTGATGATGTTGGCTCACTCACCTACGACACCGCCCCGTTCGACAACGACCTGGACATCGCCGGTGAGCCGCGCGTTTCCCTCCGAGTATCGAGTGATCGACCATCGGCGTTCATGGCCGTGCATCGCCCAGATCGTGACCGACGTCGAGATGACCGGTGACGCCGACAATTTCCATCTCGCTGCTCGGCTCACCGGGGAGAGCCTGATGCGTGATGTGTGATGCGTGATGTATCGTGAAGACATGCGTACAACGTTGGACCTCGACGACGACGTCCTCGCCGCAGCCAAAGCGATCGCCCGTCGGGAAAACCGAACGGCTGGCGACGTCGTGTCGGATCTGGCCCGTCGGACGTTGCAGTCCGAGCGACCGTTGGGGGGAGACGAGTTCCTCGGCTTTCGCCCGCTCCCGCCAACGGGCACCACCGTCACCAACGATGTGGTCGACGCGCTTCGCGACGAACTCGGCATCTGAGTGCGGGCCCTTCTCGACGTGAACGTGTTGGTTGCGCTGCTCGACGCGGCCCATCTTCATCACTCCACGGCGCGCCAATGGCTGACCGAACACGAAGCCGACGGGTGGGCGTCGTGTCCGCTCACCCAAAACGGGACGGTCCGAATTCTCTCAACGGCGTCGTATCCAAACTCCATTGCGACGAGCGAAGCGACCACGCGACTGTCCGGCGCGTGCAGCAACGTGCGCCACGAGTTCTGGGCCGACGACGTAAGCATCCTCGACGTCACGCGAGTTCGTCAGGACCGTATCCACGGCCCCCGTCAAATCACCGACCTCTACCTTCTTGCGCTCGCCGTCGCCCACGGCGGCCGGTTGGTCACGCTCGACACCGCGATCCCGATCACCCCAGTCGTCGGGGCCACGAAACGCCATCTCGTCGTTCTGTAGCGCCACGCTGAGCACGTTCACAGCATCGCCAACTCGAGCGCTCCGCCATGGGCAAAATTGTGACCGATGGAGTTCACCACGTTGACCGCACTGCTGGAAAGCGCGCGTCGCGACCTCACCCGCCTCACGCCGGCGGCGTTAGCTGGGTATCTCGACGAGGGCGACGCCGTGGTTCTCGACACCCGCACGCCAACGGATCGCGCGACCTACGGTTGCATTCCCGGTTCGTTCCATACGCCGCGCACGGTGTTGGAGTGGCGGGTCGCGCTCGACGCGCCGCTCAGGATTTCGCAGGTGACGAACCACGATCAGCTCCTCGTGGTGGTGTGCAACGAAGGCTTCTCGTCGAGCCTGGCCGCCAGAAGCCTCCAAACCCTTGGCTTCTGGCGAGCGACCGATCTCATTGGTGGTGTTCTCGGATGGTCGGCCGCCGGACTGCCCGTCGTTGCCCCGAAGGCGACGAGCGCGGCATTCAGCACCAACCGCGCCGACAAACCCTCAGCGCGCTCAGCGAACATGATTGTTCCCCCGACGACGCAGCATCCCCAGGCCCACCCCGGCGATCGCGAAGATCCCAACATGGTGACAGTGATCGCCCACCGAGCGGTTGATCACGACCCGCTCCCCGGTCGATAGAGCAGCTGCCAGCCGTCACCGTCTCCACCGGACCACCGGTGGCGAGCACGCCCTGCCACGAAAAGATCCGGACGGTGAAACTGACGAACGACGGCAACATCACCGCCACCAAACGACGGGTGCGGGTGCGACCTTCGAAGCGCGAAAGCGCCAATGCTGCGGGTAGACCGATCAGCAGACACAGGACCACGTTGAGCGCAGCCAGCGTGAGCGACCGAACGATCACCGGCCGATAGAGCGAACCGAACAGTGTCCGGTACGACTCCACCGACCCGGTGACTTCAACGTCGAGAGTGACCGGGTTCGCTTCACCCAGCGAGCGCGCCACCATGAAGCCGAGCGGCACCAAGATCACGCCAACAACGAGTGTCCAATCGGGCAGGACCAGTGGCCCAAGCCGCATCCGGGTGGCGTCGTGGGGTTGCTCGACCCCGCTTTTCGACCTCACTTGGCCTTGAAGGTGTCCCACACTTTGTCCCACTTGGCCTGATCGGCGCCGAGATAGGCGTGACACGTCAGCTTGGCCACCACGTCGGCTGACGGATTGATGACGGGCGATTCCTTCGGCGCCAGCGCAAAGCACTCTTTCCACGACGTCGGCGTTTCCTTGATCAGATCCTTGCGGTACACGAAACCCGTACGCCCGTGATCCGTCGCCGCAAAGCTCTCGTTCTTCGGATCCCACACCGTGTTCTTGTACTGATCGGCGACCAAGGACATGTTGGCCACGTCACCGAGCTTGGCGAGCACGCAAATGACCGTGAGGCGAGGAAACGTGGTGCCGTCGACGAGCACATGATCAATATCCCCGGCGCGGCCCTTGGCCTTGGCGATGGTGTCGTCGGCCGACGCCCAGGCGATCTCGTTGACCTTGGCCCCGGGGAACGCCTTCGCAAAATCGGCGTAGGTGGTCGGTCCAGCCCAACCGGTGAAGTTCAGCGTGCCCGTGACGGCCCCGGACGCCGCCGCAGCCGCCGTGGTTTCCGCCGTCATCGCTTCGGTGGCCGCAGCCGCGTCGGTGGTTGGCGCTTCTGAAACCGGAGCTTCAGTGGCCGCAGCAGCGTCGAAGGCTGGCGCTTCCGGGACCGGGGCGTCGGTGGTCTTGGCGTCGCTGCAGTGAATGATCTTGATCGACTAGGCCCAGTGGTCCTCACAAGAAGGTGATCAGCCCATACGGACTCGTCGTCATTCGTTCGATGACGACCTCGTGACAAAGTTGCCCCCTCCGGCCCCTCGGCCCATCTCTCGTTTCGTCGCCCTCGGGCTCGGCGCGGCCGTGGTCGGTCTCACCTCGATCGTGACGATCTCGACGCAGTCCGCGAAAGCGGGC
>JAYSTV010000096.1:0-4195 GCA_043719425.1 Acidimicrobiia bacterium
CGACGACAACTTCAACAACAACTTCAACAACAACTTCAACGACCTCCACGAGCTCCACGACCTCGACGACGACAACGACTCCTAGTTCGTCCGTTCCGCCAAGCACCTCCACGTCGACCACGTCGACCACGTCGACCAGCACCAGTTCGACGACCACGAGTACCAGCACGCCATCCGCTGCGTCGACAACAACTTCGACGACAACAACGAGCACCACGATTCCGGTCTCGGTCACGACGACAACCGCCACGACCGCCACGACCTCGACGATTCCCACAGTCGAGACCACAACAATTCCGACGCCCGAGCTGAGTGTCGTACCGCCCTTTGTTGTGCCCCCTGCGTCGAGTTCCCCGGCCTCGACCGATCCGCCCACAACAACTGCACACGAGCCGACCTCGTCGTCGCCCGACACGCAGCCGGCGGCAACGACGACCACGTCCGGCCCGAGGTCCACTCGGTCGGTAACCGGTGTGGTCTACCTAGATCTCAATGGCAACAACGACCGCTCACCCAACGAGGGGACGGTCGGCAGCGCGTCGATCACGGTCGTGCTGTCCGACGGCACGAAGCTCACGGTGTTGACCGACCGCGATGGTCGCTACACGCTCGACAACGTGCCTCTCGGACCGGTCACGATCGAGGTCCTCGCCAACGGGCTCACCCGCACATCGACCGTCGAGGTACTTGGCTCTACCGACCTACTTGATGTGCCCTTCGCTCTACAACCGACATCACTTGCATTGACGGGGAACGACACACGCGGACAGACGTTGCTGGCCGTCTCGTTGCTCGCCTCCGGATGTGTGCTCATCGCCGCCGGTCGTCGACGGTTGCGGCAAAGGTGAACCGCAATCTCGTTTGACACGCTCGATCGGAGCCCAAGCTCGTAGGTCCCGTGACCACTCCACCCCACCCCATAGGGGCTTGCCCAAACGTGGCTGTCGCTCTTCGTGCTTCGCTCAAATGGCCGAATCTTGAGATCCGTGAAAGGCCGCGGCCAAAACATCGAGCGTTCTCGGGTCGGCCCTCTGAATGTCCTCGGTGCTGATCAACAGCGGGGTGCGCACGCTCAGAAATACTCCTAAAATTTTGCAATTCCTGGAGCAGAAATTTCGGACCAACTAGGGGATGAATTTTCGGCTGCTACAGCCGAAGAAGGCGCCGCCCGTTTGCTTCCAGCGCGCCCGTACGTCCGGCTGTCTCCGGCTCGTCGCCGCCGGTATCCCAACCGCCGAAGTTTGTCCCCATGACGAGACGGTGTTCACCTACGACCTCAGCGAGCAGCCGAACAGCACGTTGGTCGGCCACATGCACGTCGAACCACAACCGCTCCAACATTGCTCGGTACGAGCCGGGTTCGCGCAACCAGTCGGGGGACCACGCCCGCAGGCGTGTCGCTGCCTCCCACCGGCCGTAGAGGTACGGCACCGCGCCGCCACCATGGCTCAGACACACGTCGAGTTGCGGATGGCGATGCAACACTCCGCCGAAGATCAACTGCGCGACAGCAACGGATTCTTCATAGGCGAACTCGAGAATCAGATCGAGGTCGAAGCGACGAAGACGCTGGTCGCGCAACGGTCCGTCGATTCCCGATGGAGCCGGGTGCACGAACGCGGGAACGTCGAGCTCGACGAAGGTTGACCAGAACGGGTCAAGCGTAGCGTCGTCGAGCATGTGGGGCCCAGGGTCGGTCCCGAGGTATCCACCCACGAAGCCCAGTTCGCGTACCGAACGCCGAAGTTCGTCACATGCCGCGTCGGGATCTTGCACCGGCAGTTGGGCGAGCCCCACGAATCGATCCGGATGGGTCGCCACCAACGTGGCCAGGGCATCGTTGTGACGACGGCAGTACTCGATCGCAAGTGCCGGATCGATGTGATGGAAGTAGGTAAGCGGGTTCGGCGACAGCGCCTGCACGGCGATTCCGGTCGCGTCCATTCGTTCAATCCGAAGCTCAGCGTCCATGAAAAGCGATTCGCGGTAGCGAACGCCGCACAGGGTGTAGCCGCCAACGTGGAATTCCTGCCCAGCGGCCGTCTCGTCGAGCCTCGGTCCGTGGGACCCGGCCATGGCGAACGTTTCCTCCAACACGACGTGCGCGTGCACATCGATTGGACCCGACCGCAACAACCGCGACACGTTTGCGGTCACGGCGCGAGCAACTCACCCGATGATGAGCGGACCTCGATGGCCAGTCCGGGACAGCGTCGAGCGATCACGATCAATCGCTTCACCGAGAGCGCTTCGGCCGCGGGCAAGACGTGGGCCAACTCGTCGTCATCAAAGCCAAAAGCCGTCGGTTCGTCGGCGACACATCGGCCAGCACTCACGCATCTCTCCTGATCAATCGAGACGACCGGGCGATCGTTCACGTTTTCGCTCCAAATGCCGCAAGCCCGGGTGAACCGACCGTTGCTCGGAGCTTTTGCAACTCTTCGGACTCGTCCCACAGTCCTCGAAGGGCGGCCCCGTGAGGTGATCGGAGGATCGACTGGATCGCCATGTCGTGACGGATGTACTCGGCTACGACCAGTGCGGTAGCCGGGTCGTCACACCACATGCCCCACGTCTCGTCGCCTACTGCGCCAGCCGTGAGCACGTTGGAGCGATCGGCCACGAACGCAAACAGTCGACAACCGAGGCGTTCTTCCACGATCTCAGGAGCGGAGAAACGATGCTCGAACACCGAGCCGATTCCATCGAGTGTCTGCGCCTCGCCGAAGACGATCGTGGTCACCTCGACACCGCGCCCGGCGGCTCGCCGCAGCTCATCGATTACTTCCGGAACTTCCGGCGGCCAGATCGACACGAGAAGGTCCGACGCCGCGCTCTCGATCACGTCCTTCGCCCGATCAAGAACCTGGCGACGCCCCCGAATCTGTTGGGTCAGGTGGGCATCCCTAGGCGCGCTTACCATCGGCAGCGATGTCGACAACGCGCCGATGGCATCGTCGACCTCGCGACGAACTCGCGCCAGAAGACTCTCCACCGGCAGCGGCAGGTATGCCGTCCCGGAGTCGGGAACGTTCACCTCAAAAGCGGTCCCTCGCGCCACCAACTTTCCGACCGTTTCGTAGACGGTGCTGCGCGGCACGCTCGACTGCTTCGCGAGTTCGTATCCATTCAACGGCGCGCCTGCGGCGAGAAGCGCGAGATACACCTTGGCCTCATAGCCAGACATGCCGATTCGTCGGAGTTGTTCGACGACTTCTTCCGAGGGCATTGGTGCGACTCTACCGATCCGGCGTTTCGGTGTTGGAGCGCTCGCCGAACACCACCGGGTAAGACGCAAAGACGGTGCGGACGGTTGACGTGTCGATCTCCGGTGGTCGATTGGGGTCGGGCCGAACGCCGTGCGCGAAGAGCGCCTTGGCCATCGTGGTGATGGCGCCATACACGTGAGAGTCCAGGTCCACCGTTCCGGCGGCGTTCGTTTCCGGCGCGATACCGCCGGCCAGTTCCATGCCGAGACAGGCATGAATGCCGTGACCGAAGGTGAGGCCCCACGGTGCGGCGTCGGCAGGGATCGACCGATCCGGGTTAAAGGTGTGGGCGCCAGGACCCCAAACAGTCGGATCACAATTCGCGAGCTCCATATCGACAATCACCCGCTGCCCTTGCGCAATCGCGTGACCGCCGATGTTCGTGGATTCTTCGGTGCCAAGACGGTGCGTCTGCGGCGACGCCGGGTGCAGACGAAGTGACTCATGAACGAATCGTTGAAGACGTAGCGGGTTTTCGGCGATCGCGCGGGCGCTTACAGGATGGGCCTCGAACCACTCAAAGAGGTGGTGCATGGCATGCACAAATGCGTTCGCCGTGGAGTGCGACCCGACCCATGGAAAGTACGCGGTCTCGCGGATCACGACGTCGATGGGCAAACCGAGATCGTCCTGGTTTCTCAACAGCGTGGTGAGGACATCTCGGGGCAGTTCTTCTTCGCCAACTTCATTTCGGTCGAACGCGTGAAGAAGTTCGACCCGACGACGTAGTGCCGGTTGCACGAACTGTTCGTCGACCGACGCCAAGGCGTCTAGGCCGTCAGCGCGCAGATCATCATGATCAACGGTGGCGTGAAACACGGTGGCGGCACGAGCAAGACGATTCATCAGCGCGAAGACGACATCGAAGTCACCGTCGACCATGTCGAGACCAGCGATGGTGCAGGCCAGTTTCATCATCGTTCGTC
>JAYSTV010000097.1:0-10102 GCA_043719425.1 Acidimicrobiia bacterium
TCAACAAACGCACCGATGGTTTCGTCTTCACCCGCTCGAGACAGCGCCCGAAGGAGAACCTTCAGCGAGGTGACCAGAGGCGCGTGGGCGGCCACCGATTGCATCGCCTCAAGCAACGTCCGGTGTCCGTCGGGCATGCTCAGGGTAACGAACATGCCTGCCAGATTCGGATCGTCGTAACCGGCCACGGCCCGCATGGTCAGGACCTTCCAGCCCTCTCTCGCCCGAATGCGCACGTCGACGGTTTGGCGCACCCCCGAATCCTGCTGACGCCGATGCGCGCCGCCCGGATCATCCGTGGAGAGACGGGTGACCTCCAAGATCATGGGCAGATCGTCGGGATGGATGAATTCATACGACGGTCGCCCGACCATGTCCTGCGGATCCAAGCCGAGCAGACCCTCGTTGCCGGCCGACGCCCACAAAATCGTGAGGGAGCGATCGACCACGAAGTGGGCGCAATGGGGGTCCGCATGGAGTCCGGCGAGCACTCGCGACATCGCGAACTCGGGCGGTCGGGCAGCATCCATAACCGCTACAGCGGCACGTTGGTCTCGTGCATGAGCATTCAAGCTTTGTACTCCGTCGTGAGCAGGCAAGCGTTTCGATGTGCAACCTACAACCTGCGCTCGTTGACAAACAGTGCCGTAGTCTCACGACCATGAGAGTTCATCTCGTCGACGGGCTCCGCTCAATCGTCGCCATAACCCCCCGACCATGAGAGTTCATCTCGTCGACGGAACCTATGAACTCTTTCGCTACTTTTTTGCTCTCCCCTCGCACGTGACCGCCGACGGTCGTGAGGTGGGCGCCCTGCGCGGTGTACTCGGCAGCATGCTCGACCTGATCGAAGACGGGGCCACCCATATGGCCGTGGCCACGGATCACGTGATCGAGTCGTACCGCAATGAGCTCTACGACGGGTACAAAACCGGAGAGGGAGTCGATCCGGTCTTGTGGAGTCAGGCCCATCCGTTGGAGGACGCGCTGCGAGCGATGGGAGTAACCGTTTGGGCGATGGTCGAGTTCGAGGCCGATGATGCCATGGCGGCCGGCGCTGCCCTCGCCACCCAGGACGAGCGCGTGAGCCAAGTGTTGATCTGCACCCCCGACAAGGACCTCGGTCAGTGCGTGGTGGGTGACCGGGTGGTCCAGTTCGACCGTCGCAAACGCGAGATTCTCAACGCCGACGCGGTCGCCGCCAAGTTCGGCGTACCGCCCGAATCGATTCCGGACTACCTCGGTCTCGTGGGCGACACGGCCGACGGCTTTCCCGGCCTACCCGGTTGGGGGGCCAAGTCGACTGCCGCCGTGCTCGCCAGGTACGGCCATCTCGAAGAGATCCCCCTGCACGCCGGCCAATGGGACGTGCCCGGACTGCGTGGCGTCCCAAAACTCGCCGCCACTCTCGTTGAGCATCTCGCCGACGCAGTGCTCTTCCGCACGATCGCCACCGTTCGTCGTGACGCCGTCACGCTGCCCGACGGGGTCGACGGACTCCACTGGACCGGTCCACGCCCCGAGTTCGAGGCGCTTGCCCAATCAATCGATGCACCGAACCTCGCTCGCCGCGCCGCGCACCTCGCCGGCCGAGTGTGAGGATCGTGTAAAGGCGACGGCCGCCGGGAACCAAGCTCGGACCAACGACCGTCGAAATGGTTATGACTACCAACCTCCCCTACCCCCGAACTATCCGCCGCTTCGCCGCCATCAGCGCCGTTGGACTGTTCACCGCCCTCGGCATCGGCGCCGCCGCCACCCAGAACGCAGGTGCCTCCGCGGCCTCTCCATCGCCAACGTCGGGAACCGGCCGCACGATCGTTGTGGATGGCACCGGTCGAGTGTCCGAAACACCGGATCAGATGATCTTGAACCTCGGCGTCGAAACCCGAGCGCTCCGGGTCTCCGAAGCCCTCAAGGCCAACAATGATTCGGCCGCCACGATCAACAAGCTCCTGAAGGCCCGGGGCATCGAGGCACGGGACATTCAGACCAGTGGCCTGTCGATCTATCCGCAGTTCGACAACACCGGCCGCAAGATTACGGCGTATCAGGTGAACAACTCGATCACCGTGAAGATCCGCAACCTGGCCACGTCGGGTGAGTTGATCGACGCGGTCGCCACCGCCGCCGGCGACGCTATCCGCATCAATGGTCTTTCCTTTGCCGTGGCCGACACCGCCAAGTCCCAAGCCCGGGCTCGAGAACTGGCCGTGGGCGATGCTCGCACCCAGGCCGAACAGTTGGCCAAGGCCGCCGGTGTTCGCCTCGGTGCGCTGCGCACGATCCGCACATCGGTCGACAACTCAGTGCCGGTCCAAGGTCAGTTCAGCCAGGCGAGCGTGGCCAAGGCCGCCGACACGCCGATCGAGGCGGGCAGCTTCGAGGTGTCGGCATCAGTGCAGCTGGTCTACGACATCAGCTGAGCAACCGACTGCAGCAACGATCAAGCACAGTTCTTTCCACCGCACCACCGTGAGCGGCGCCCTGGCTGGGAGAGGCCGGGGCGCTCGTTCGCGTCAAGCCAGTTCGCTGACGCACGCAGTCCGCCGGTAGCGTCGACCTCCCATGGATCACCCGATGAACGAGCGTCTCAAGCAGCTCGAAGAGCGCCGCCAGCAAGCCATCAATGCCGGATCGGAGCGTTCCGTCGAACGGCAGCACGCCAAGGGCAAGCTCACCGCCCGCGAACGCATCGCCGCTTTTCTCGATCCGGACAGCTTCGTTGAGCTCGACATGCTCGCCCGTCACCGGGCCCACGGCATGGGCATCGAGGCCGACCGTCCGTACACCGACGGTGTAGTGACCGGTTGGGGAGCCGTCGACGGCCGCAAAGTGGCGATCTTCGCGCAGGACTTCACCGTGTTCGGTGGTGCGCTCGGCGAGGTGTTTGCTGAGAAGATCACCAAGATCATGGATCTCGCCACGTCCGTCGGGGTGCCGGTGATTGGTCTCAATGATTCCGGCGGCGCACGTATTCAGGAGGGGGTTGTCTCTCTTGCGTCGTACGGTCAGATCTTCTATCGCAACGTGAAGTCATCTGGTGTTATCCCGCAGATCAGCGTGATCATGGGCCCGTGCGCCGGCGGCGCGGTGTACTCGCCGGCCATGACCGACTTCATCTTCATGGTTGATCAAACGAGCCATATGTTCATAACCGGTCCCGACGTGGTGAAGACCGTGACCGGCGAAGAAGTCACGCTCGAAGAGCTCGGCGGCGCATCGACCCACGCATCGAAGTCCGGTGTCGCCACGTTTGTCTCGCCCGACGAATACGCGTGCCTCGAAGACGTCCGGTTCCTCCTGTCGTTCCTGCCGTCGAACAACCTCGAAGCGCCGCCGCGAGGCAGCACCGACGATGATCCTGAGCGTCGCTGTACGGAACTGGTGAATATCCTTCCGGACTCACCGAACCGGCCCTACGACATGAAGAAGATCATTCGCGAGGTCGTCGACGATGGCGAGTTCTTCGAGTACTTCCCCAAGTGGGCGGGCAACATCACGTGCGGCTTCGCCCGCCTCGACGGCCACCCCGTTGGCGTGGTGGGCAACCAACCGATGGTGATGGCCGGTGTCCTCGACATCGACTCGTCGGAAAAGGCGGCCCGCTTCGTCCGCACGTGCGACGCGTTCAACATCCCGCTCGTGACCTTCGTCGACGTACCCGGTTTCATGCCCGGCACCGACCAAGAGTATGGCGGCATCATCCGACATGGCGCCAAACTTCTTTACGCATATTGTGAAGCGACCGTCCCCCGGATCTCGATCATTACTCGCAAGGCATACGGCGGTGCATACGTAGTGATGGACTCGAAGTCGATCGGGTCCGACCTCTGCTTCGCCTGGCCCACCGCCGAGCTTGCGGTGATGGGCCCGCAGGGTGCCGTCGGCATTGTGTACAAGCGTGAGCTCGACGCCGCGAGCGACCCGGTCGCTCGTCGGGCCGAACTCGTGGAGGAATACACGGAGCGCTACGCCAATCCGTACATCGCCGCCGAGCGAGGCTACGTCGACGATGTCATCGACCCCGCCGACACCCGCAAAATGCTGACCCGGGGCCTGTCGCTGCTGCGGACCAAGCGCGAAGACCTCCCGAAGCGCAAGCATGGAAACGTGCCGTTGTGATCAGCGTTTCGGCCGTCTCGCCAGCACCAACCGACGAAGAACTTGCGGCGATTGTCGCCGTCGTCGAACTTGCCTGGCCCCGCCCGGTAATCCTGGCCGCCGCTCCGGCGTCAACCCCAACGTCAACTGGCTGGCGTTTCTCCGGCCGCTGGTGGAACAACCACCCCCTCGTTTCGCGACCCCGGCCGTAAAAGCGAAAGGCCCCGGCCAGGTGGGGGGAACACCGAGCCGGGGCCGAACGTCATCGGAGGGATCAGGCCGGGGGCAGGAGCACCTTGTCGATGACGTGAATAACGCCGTTTGACGCAACCACGTCGGCCGTGGCGACAGTGGCGTCGTTGACCATGACCTTGCCATCGACGATCGACAGCTTGATCGTGGGTCCGGCAACAGTGGCGACGTCGCCCGGCTTGATGTCAGCGGCCATGACCAGGCCCGGGACCACGTGGTAGGTGAGAACTTTCGTAAGGAGGGCCTTGTCGGCGCCCAGCGCGGCGAGCGTGTCGGCCGGAACAGCAGCGAAAGCCTCGTCGGTCGGAGCGAACACGGTGAACGGTCCGGTACCCTTGAGGGTCTCCACGAGGCCGGCGTCGGTCAGCAGTTTGGCCAGGGTGGTAAAGCTGCCGGCGGCCACGGCGGTGTCGACGATGTCCTTCGGCGCATCAGCGGCCACAGCAGCCGTGGTCTCGGCCGCCGAGGCTGCAGTGGTTTCAGCGGCCATCGCCGCAGTTGTGTCGGTGGCCACGGCTTCGGTGGTCGCCGCTTCGGTGGTCTTGGCCTTATCGGATCCGCAGGCGGCGAGACCGACGGTCAGAAAGAGGAGGGCTGCGGCCGCAGCGGCGCGGGTTCGAGTTCGGGAAGTTCGCATGGTGGGGGCTCCTTGCACAGGGTGAGTCAGGACGGCTCTTCCGCCCAACATGTCCTATCCGGAGCCATCCCCCGGTGCGTATGACGTGACGCGGGTCACCGCCGGCCGTGACGAGTACCGTCGACGCCGTGCCCGACCAGCCCGAGACCACACCCCACAAGCTCGGAGATACTGCGCCCACCGTCGCCGCCGCCGAACCCACCACACCCCACAAGCTCGGAGATACGGATGGAGACGGCAAACGCGACTTCCTTATCCTCGATGACTTCGGTGATCGGCTCAACGCCTTTCGGAGCCTGAGCAAGACCAACGACGAAGCCGGTGTCGATGCCGTGCTCCAGAATTTTGGGGCGAAGGGCAAAGTGGAAACCGACATCGTGCGGGAGCTCGCCGCCCGGCGACCGCTCTACCTTCCGTCACGATTTGAAGAGGCGCACCGCATGGCGATGCGCGCCCTCGAAGTGCTTGACCGCAACGGCGCCCGCGCCCCAAAGCTTCCCAAATTGGGACCGCTCACCCCCGTATTGGCCTGGATCGTCCAGCTCATCAGCCGGTTCATTGTCCGCAACCATCAGGCCGAAGCCATCACCGCAATCAAGAACCTCTACGTGCGTCGTGAGGCCAATTGTCCGAAGGATTCACCCGAGCGCTTCATGCTGCGACGAGCGCGGATCGACGCCGAACGAGTCCTTCCCACGCTCAAGAAGAATCCACTCGGCGTCCCGACCTTCCTCCTCGGCGGCGCCGTGGTTTCGTGGATCTCTTCGCTGCTGTCAAGTGCGCTCGAAGGGGCCAAGTCCAAGATCGGATTGATCATCGTGATCGCTGTGCTGTTCGTGCTGTTCGCCCTGATCTCGTGGTCCGCACTGCGGGGCGCAGCCGTGGCTCGTCACCGGATCGCGCTCTCACTCGACAACCCCCTGAAGGCGCTGTGGGAGACCGTTGGTGCGGCCGGCAAACCACCGAAGGACTCCGCCGCTTCGTTTGCTCTGATCGCCATCATCCTGTCGGGGTTGGCGCTGATCCTGATCCCGATCGTCCTTGGGATCGCCGTTCTCCGTTGACCTTGGCCTAACTGCTCCGACCTTGCGCGGCGAGAGTGGAAAGTTCCTCCATGATGCGAGTGAGGTCGAAGTCCTTCGGAGTGTAGACAGCTCGCACACCGGCGGCGAGGAGCACGGCTCGATCATCTTCGGGGATGATCCCGCCCACCACCACCGGTGCGTCGATATCATACGCGCGCAGATGATCCATGACTTCGCCGACCATCGTGAGATGTGAACCGGAAAGGATCGATAGACCGATCACATCGGGGTCTTCGTCGCGAGCGGCGGCGGCGATCTGTTCTGGCGTTGACCGTATTCCCTCGTAGATCACTTCCATGCCCGCGTCGCGTGCGGCCACGGCAATCTGCTCGGCCCCGTTGGAGTGACCGTCGAGTCCGGGCTTGCCGACGAGGAGTCGAGGCGGGCCACCGGCAAGGGCCTTGTTGCGAGTGGCTAGGGCAACCATGCCGGGCGAGCGACGTGCCGTTCCGCTGGCCCCGCCGACACCAGTCGGGGCCCGGAACTCGCCGAACTCCTCACGCAGCACCTGCGCCCACTCCCCTGTCGTCACGCCCGCGCAGGCGGCGGCGATCGTGGCGGGCATGACGTTCGAGCCGTCACGGGCGCACGCGCGCAGCGCGGCGAGCGCGGCGCCGACGGCGGACTGATCGCGCTGGGCCCGCCATCCGGCGAGCTCCGCGATCGCCTCGGCTTCGACAGCAGGGTCGACCTTGAGAATGCTGTCGGCTCCACCCAGCGGTGAGTCCGTCGTCTCCGTGAACCGATTGACGCCGACAACGATCAGGTCGCCACTCTCAATGCGTCGAGTGCGTTCCGTATGTGAACGTACGAGTCGAGCCTTCAATTCGTCGATCGCCGCAAAGGCGCCACCGAGGGCCAGTACATCATCGAGTTCGGTTTGCGCGGCCTCGATCATTTCGCGAACACGGCGCTCGACGACCACCGATCCGGTGAACAGGTCATCGTATTCGAGAAGGTCGGTTTCGAAGGCGAGGATCTGCTGCATGCGCAGCGACCACTGCTGATCCCACGGACGAGGAAGGCCGAGCGCCTCGTTCCACGCCGGTAGCTGCACGGCGCGGGCACGGGCGTCGCGAGAGAGCGTCACGCCGAGCATCTCCAGCACGATTCGGGGCACGTTGTTCTCGGGCTGAGCCTCGGTGAGGCCGAGCGAGTTCACCTGGAGCCCGTAGCGGAAGCGGGTGAACTTTGGGTTGGTCACGCCGTAGCGCTCCACGCAGATTCGTTCCCACATCTCGGTGAAGGCGCGCATCTTGCACATCTCTTCCACGAAGCGGATGCCGGCGTTCACGAAGAACGAGATGCGACCGACCGTCTCGGCGAACTCGGCCTCGCTTACCTGACCCGACGCCCGCACTGCGTCGAGCACGTCGATCGCCGTGGCCAGTGCGTAGGCCAGTTCCTGCGTCGGCGTGGCCCCCGCTTCTTGCAGGTGGTAGCTGCACACGTTGATCGGATTCCACTTGGGCACGTGGTGCACGGTGTAAGCCACCATGTCGACGATGAGCCGTCGCGACGCCTCGGGCGGATAGATATAGGTGCCGCGCGACAGGTACTCCTTGACGATGTCGTTCTGCGTCGTGCCCGCCAGTACCGCCGGGTCGATGCCCCGCTCTTCGGCAAGGGCCACGTAGAGACCGAGCAGCCACGCCGCCGTGGCGTTGATCGTCATCGACGTGTTCATCTTCTCGAGCGGGATGTCGGCGAACAACTCGCGCATGTGGCCGAGGTGCACCACCGGCACGCCGACCTTGCCTACCTCACCGTTGGCCGCCAGGTCACCGGGGTCGTAGCCGGTCTGCGTGGGCAGGTCGAAGGCCACGGAGAGTCCGGTCTGTCCCTTGGCCAGATTCGTTTGGTAGAGCGCGTTCGACGCGCGAGCCGTCGAGTGGCCCGAATACGTCCGCATCACCCAAGGCTGGTCGCGTTCACGCTGTTGCTGCATGGGTCCATCCTCCCCGATCACTCAGCGCGCGAAACAATTCACGCCAGATCTGGCGCGCGAGTCGCGATCTCGGCGACGACGGCCGATGCCAGGGCGACGAGATCGTGGGGTGAGAGCTCGATCTCCAAGCCTCGACGTCCGGCCGAAACAAGGACCGTGTCGTGTTCGAGCAGCGATGCGTCGATCACGGTGGCGAGCGTCTTGCGCTGACCCAGTGGCGACACGCCGCCGAGCACGTAGCCCGTGGACCTTTCGACATCGGCGGGCTTGGCCATCTCTGCCCGCTTCGCTCCCACGGCTACTGCCAACGCCTTGAGATCGAGTTGCCCGTCGACGGGCACCACACCGACCACCAGCTCGGTCAGGCTCGGCCGACTGACGGCGGCAACAAGGGTCTTACCGACCCGGCTCGGAGATACCCCGAGCCGCTCGGCCGCTTCCAGACCGTACGACGCGACCGAGGGATCGTGGTCGTATTCGTGGATGGTGAACGTCACCTTGGCGGCAGCCGCAACTCGCGATGCCTGGGTGACCTTTGCGCTCACGCCACGCGGGCCGAACGAATGTCGGCGTCGAGCCCGGGGGCCCGCAGCCGAACGGCCGTCTCCGCCAATCGATCGGCGGCTCCGGCATCTCCGGCCCAGGCCTGGGACCGAGCCACGAGCGCGCCGGCGAGCCCGCCCACCTCGCTCGTGATCGGCTCGTACGGCAGACCACGACGGACTCGACATTCGGCGACGATGGCCGATGCGGCCACCGCCGGAAGGTCGTGGCCTGAGCGCCCGGCCATAGCCAGGACCCGAGTGGCCAGCTCCTCGGCCATTTCGAGCTGACCGCTGATGGCAAGACCGGCCGCCGCCGAGACGAATCCGACCACCGCCTGGTGATGGGTCAGGTTCTCGCGTCGGGTCACCAGGTTCTGGTCGATGATCTCCTGGAACCGGTTCTCAAAGAGTGCGGTCTCCATCTGGATGGTGCCGGCGAGCGACGTGAAGGGATCGGTGTCATCGAATCGACGAAACGGACGTCCCGGATCGAGCGAGGCCTCAATGGCCGCCAGCAGGGCTCGCTCGCCGGCCGATCCTGTCGCACTCACTTCGCGGGCGGCGTCGACCGACGCTCGCGCGGTGACGACGTCACCATCGTTGCGCGCCAGATTGGCTTGCAGGCAGAGCGCCTGGAACGTGGACTCGTGCCAGCCGAGCTGGCGGGTGAGCGTGAGGAGTTCATCGATCCACCCGCGAGCTTCGATCGTTTCGTTGGGCCCGCCAAGTCGGGTCGTGAGATAGCTGTGCCATTGGAGCGACACGAGCGACGCCACATGACGACTCCGGTCACCCACCTCCACGGCGTAGGCGAGGCTGTCCTGGAGCCAGATTTGCACGTCGGGATGATCGGGCCGAACCAGCGCGCGAAAGCTCACCGTGGACAATTCGCCGGCGCGGTTGTCTTCAACACGGAACAACTCGGCGGCGGCCACGAGCTCGCGGTCGGCCTCGGCCATTCGTCCAGCCATGAACAACGCCACGCCACGGTTCGAATGGGCCCACGCCTGCTTCACGGGGTCGCCCAGCGCCGTCCATCGATCGATCGCCTCGCTGAACACCGCGAGCGACTGATTGTTGTCATCGTCCATGAGCGCATTAGCCCGAACGAGAAGCCGTTCGGCGTCGACGCGGTCGTCACCGCTCGGTTCCGGAAACAGGGTAAGGAGCCGCAACGACTCATGGGGGTCGGAACCGTTCAGCACTTCGGCCAGAGCCAAAATCGAGGTCGGCGTGCCATGACCAAGTTCGACGGCTCGGCGCAACGAAGCCACGCCTTCGGGCCGTCGGGAACGATTGAGGGCTTCCAGGCCGGCGGCGGCCAACGCATCGGCGGCGCGCACCCGCAGGGCTTCGTCGTCGGGCGCCTGTTCACTCGCTCGGCTCAAGTGCCGAGCGCGATCGTCGAGGTCCGTCGACAGTTCGACCATGCGACTATGACGCTCCACCCGCAACGCCCGGGGCATCATCTCGTAGGCCACCTCGCGCAGCAGCGGCTCGGTGATGCGCAACGTGCCGTCGGGGCGATGAC
>JAYSTV010000098.1:0-1713 GCA_043719425.1 Acidimicrobiia bacterium
CAGATCAACATGAAGGTCCACGGCGTCATCGAGAACATGAGTTGGTTCACCGGTGACGACGGCAAGCGCTACGACATCTTCGGCTCCGGTGGCGGTGCCGACCTCGCCGAAACGCTTGGAGTCCCGCTGATCGGCCAGGTGCCGCTCGTGCCCGAACTTCGCGCCGGCATGGATATCGGCGAACCAATCATGGTGTCGGACCCCACGTCGGAGGCATCCGTGGCCTACGCCAAGATCGCCCGTTCTATCCACGAAGACCTCGGCTCCAAACGTCGCTACAACTCGGCCCTCAAGCTCGGCTGACGGGCCGAACTGGGTCGGAACTGGGTCCGCTCAGCTTGTTGGGTCGGCTCCGTGGCAAATTTGCGCCGGAGCTGACCCAGAACGCTGAGCTGACCCAGTACTGAGTGGGTCAGTTGACGGCTCGGTCGCGGCCTTCCCAGAACGGGGCGCGAAGGTCGCGTTTCAAGATCTTGCCGGCGCCCGACTTCGGCAGCGGGTCGACGCGCACGGTGATCGACTTTGGCACCTTGTAGCCGCCGATGAGCGACCGGGCGTGGGTGATGAGTTCCTCGGCGGTCACTGCCATACCCGGCTTCGGGACGACTTCGGCGTGGACGGCTTCGCCCCACGTGTCGTCGGGGATACCGAAGGCGGCCACTTCGAGCACGGCAGGGTGCGTGTACAACGCATTCTCGACTTCGGTCGTGTACACGTTCTCGCCGCCCGAGATGATCATGTCTTTGGCCCGGTCGACAATGTAGAGGTAGCCGTGGTCGTCGGCGTAGGCCACGTCGCCACTGCGGTACCAACCGTTGACCAGTGCCTTAGCTGTTTCCTCGGGCCGGTTGAGGTAGCCGAGCATGATGTTTGGTCCGCGCGCATAGATTTCCCCGGGTTCACCGATACCTGCGATCGTTCCGTCGTCGCGGCGAACCTCGGTCTCAACGCCGGGGACGGGCGCGCCCGCGGACTTGAGTCGGCTCACGTAGCCGGCCTCACCGGCCGCGCCGCGCCGGTGGTCGTCGGCCGAGCAGACCGTGAGGATCGGTGATGCTTCCGTCATGCCGTAGAGCTGGACGAACTCACACGGCAAGATCGCCATCGCCCGCCGTTGCAACTCGGCCGGCATGGGCGAAGCTCCATAGGCCAGACGGCGCCAGCTCGAAAGATCGGCACCGATCACGTCGGGATGATTCACCAGGGAGTTGATCATGGTGGGCACAAGCAGGGTGATCGTCATCCGCTCCGTCGATGCAATCTTGATGAAGGCCGCCGGATCCCAGCCGGGAATGATGAGGTGTTGGGCGCCGTTCCACGTCACGGCAAACGTGTTGGAGGCGTCCGCAGCATGGAACATCGGGGCGGCGTGCACATACGAATCATCCGACGTGTATCCGTATGCGTACTGCATATGTTTGGCATTGGAAAGAAGGTTGCTGTGACTCTGCATGACTCCCTTCGGCAGACCGGTGGTGCCACCTGTGTAAGAGATCGCCGCGAGGGTGTCGTCGCCGATCCACGCAGTCGCTACCGCCGGGAGCGATTCATAGGTACACAGATCATCGAACGAGACGAAACCATCGGGCGCGGGCCCGTCCCCGGCATGAATCAGCGTGACGAGCGACGGGCACTCGGCGGCGAGCTGACGGGCCAGTTCGACATAGGCATCGTCAACCACGAGCGCCTTCGCCGCCGAGTCGTGGACGATGA
>JAYSTV010000099.1:0-1712 GCA_043719425.1 Acidimicrobiia bacterium
GGCCGGACGGGCCGCAGTGCCGGCACCACGGTGGGGCGACGATACGTCTCGGACGAGCCATCGAGTCGGGGCCGTGCACGTCCTCGTCCGGCCGGGTGACGGTCTGCACCGAGATCACCATCGACGTCGAAGTCAGCCACATCGTCGTCGGAGGTCGGCACATCACCGTGATCAGGCTCGTCATCGGGAACGAAGAAGGCGTCGGGCGGTGATGCACTGCGGGTGGCAACCGTGGACGCCACCTGCGTCCGGGCCGTCGAAAGGGGCACAAATCGTTCTTCCTGTTCGGCCAGAATCACCCGCAGCCGTTCAACGTCGGGCGGATAGAACTTGCGATATCCCGAGGGCGTCCGTTCGGGTACGAGCAAACCCTGCCCCTCGAAGAACCGAATCTTGCTGATGGTCACATCGGGAAACTGATCCTTCAATGCCTCCAACACTTCGCCGATCGACAGGTACGAGCGACCGGGCCGTACCTCCGGTTCGGCCGGACCACCGTCGACCGACGTCACGACGCCGCTCGACGCGAATCACTCGCGTCGAGGAACAACAACCGGAACTTTCCGATGAGCACCTCGTCACCGGAACGCAGATTGGCTGACGAAATCCGGTCACCATTCACGTAGGTGCCGTTCAACGAGCCCTCGTCGCGGATGACGTACCCCGGGTCGATGCGACGGATAACGGCGTGCTTTCGCGACACCGTGATGTCGTCGAGGAAGATCTCGCACTCGGGATTGCGTCCCGCAGTGGTCGAACCGGTCCCCAACGGAAAGGTGAGACCGGCATCGGCGCCTCGCTCCAGGATGAGGACGGCCGGACCGTCGGCGTTGATGCGCACGACCACATCGCGCCCACCGGGCTCGCCCTCCGGGGAGAGCGGATGGAGGGTCAAGGTGAGGTCATCGGAGCCCGCGCCTGCAGCCAAGCGCGAACCGCACGCTGAGCAGAAGTTCGCGTCGCCCCCGTTGCGGTGGCCGCACTGCGAACAGAAGACCTCGTCGGACATCGGTCAGCCTTCGGTCAGGCCGTGATACGCCGCGGCGTCGAGCAAACCGGAAACATCAGCGTCGCCCACGTCGATCACAAAGAGCCATGCGGCGCCGTAGGGGTCGGAGTTGAGTAGCTCGGGGGTCGTGGTCAGCGCGTCGTTCACTTCAACAATGCGACCGCCGACCGGCGCATAGATATCGCTCACCGACTTGGTCGACTCGACCTCACTTATCGACTGACCGGACTCGACCTCGGTCCCAACGTCGGGAAGCTGCACAAAGACCACGTCACCGAGGGCATCCTGGGCGTAGTCGGTGATCCCGACCCGGTAACGAGTGCCTTCAATCCGCACCCACTCGTGGTCCGCCGAATACCGCAATTCTTCGGGGATCTGCATGACAGCACCCTAGTGAACGGCCCGCGTTCCGTCACGCATCACAACGCCGCCCGCGCCGCCCGTCCTTCAGCCAACGCCGATCGTGCGATCGGCACGTAGGTGATCGTGGCGTAGGCCATGAACACCAAGGTGGGGATGGTTACGACCCAGGCGATGTCGTCGGCCCACCGACTCCAGGAGAACTTCGCCCGAGCGGCGAGAAACAGCGGGAAGGCAATCATCCAGCCCATCGTTTGCGCTTTGCCGGCCCACTGGACGTCGATGCGCCGTGCCCCCAAAGCGGCGATGGCGACGACCGCGACCGAGACAAGAATCTCGCGAC
>JAYSTV010000100.1:0-4174 GCA_043719425.1 Acidimicrobiia bacterium
AGCTCCACGACCTTGTTGCGGTTGGCGAGACCGCGAAGCGCCTCACCGCGCGACAAACCGGCCTGCACGTGCTGCAGGGTGCGGCGAAACTCTTCGGCCAGCGGTCCGTTGTTCGACTTCGCCGTGCGGGCCATGGCCGCGTCGAGACCGAGACCGGCTTCCACCCCGACCGTGATCTGATCCAAGAAGTCCGGCAGCTGAAGCTGTATCTGCTTCTGGCGCTTGTCGGCGTTGTTCTTGATGAGGATGTCGGGAAGAAAGAAGCCGAGCGGGGCCGGAGCGACGACCATGAGCATGCCCTTGATGCCGTCGATGCCGCCGGTCAAGTTCTTGAAGGCATAGAGCGACCCGAGAATGAGGCCGACGGCCTTCAACAGCAGGACGCGCTCGGCGCTCCACTTCTGGTTCAGGCCCGCCATGGCGATGCGCTGTTCCATCTGCTCCGTCCAACCCTTGGGGGTGAGACGACGCATCAACTTCATGAGCTTGGCGAGGGCCGGCGCAATGGCGCGGTCGCGGGTGGAGTGCGAGAGGATTTGGCTGCGAAGGTCGAGCGGGTCGCCCTTCTTCTTGCCGACAAGTTCCGACGCCGAGACAGTCGGGGAGCTGGAGTCCGAAAGGAACGTCCAGGCGAGGATCGGCACGGCCGCCATCGCCGAACCGGCACCGATGATGAGAGGGAGGTTCATGCGGTCTCTTCCTTGCTCAGAATTCGATCTTGCAGATCTTCATCAGCCAGATCGCGCCGATGACCATGAGGGCCACGCCGCCACCGGCAAGGTACAGACCTTTGCCATGTCCAAGAGCGGCGATATATGTCGGGTTGCTAGCACGAATGATGAGCGTGATGGCGATCGGAAGACCGAGAAGCACGAAGGCCGAGAACCGACCTTCCGCCGAGAGCGTCTTCACCTGACGACGAAGGTCGGCGCGATCGCGGATCGTCTTGGCCACCGTGTCGAGCACTTCGGCCAAGTCGCCACCGACCTCGCGGTTGATCTCAATGGCCGGAACGACCCATCCGAAATCCTCCGACTTCACGCGGTCGGCCATGGCCTTCATGGCGTCCACCACGTCGCGGCCGAGACGAGCTTCGACGATGACGCGTCGGAATTCTTCCGACGCCGGCGGATCGCCTTCTTTCGATACGGAGTCGAGAGCCTGCATCATCGACTGTCCGGCGCGAAGGCTCGATGAAAGCAGCTGCAACGTGTCGCTGAGCTGCTCACCGAAGGCGTTGCCGCGCTTCTTGATCTTCTGACCGAGGAATACCTTGCCGCCGAAAAGGGTGGCGACGACGCCTGCGCCGGCGCCGATGTAGAGACCGAATTTGAGTACGGCGACCGCGCCAAAAGCGAGGCCGAGGGCGAGCACGAGGACGACGAACTCACCCGGCCGTAGGTTGAGACCAGCTCGTTCGAGCGACGCATTCAGCCCCTTCCCGCCGCCCTGTTTGGCGATGGCTTTGTCGGCTACCTGCGTCATCTTCTCGGCGAGACCCGACACGGGAGTAACGCCGGATCGCTTCTCGGCCTTCTTCCCCGTGAGGTTGATCTTCTCCGGACCGGGCGAGGTGAGGTTGAGCATGGCCAGGAGGACGGCGATGAACACCAGACCCATAAGGACGTAGCGAAGGATCGGCGACGACAGGATCTTCTTGGCCTGCGATGGTGGCTTGGGCGGAATGATCGTGATCGGCCGAGCCCACTCTGTGGTGCGCGTGGCCAGATCGACCACGCCCTTCAAGTCGGTGGCCGACACCGCTTGGCCGCCCGTCGAACTGG
Organism: Acidimicrobiia bacterium; assembly: GCA_043719425.1. Classification (GTDB taxonomy): domain Bacteria; phylum Actinomycetota; class Acidimicrobiia; order Acidimicrobiales; family JANYDT01; genus JANLQX01. The sequence goes on from JAYSTV010000100.1 coordinate 1,785, forward strand.
TCAACAGATCAACCGTGGCGCGGTTCTCTTCGGGCGACGTGAGGGTGACGGCATCGACCCGGACGTTGTCATTCAACAACCGGGTGCGGACCACATCGATCGTCGACGAACTTGACTGATCGTTGCCGTCGGTGAAGACGACGATCTGCTTCTTGCTCTCGGCGATTGCTTCGAACTGATCGGCGGCGAGCACGAGTCCGTCGAGCAACGCCGCGTCACCGTCGGCCGAGAGATCGGTGAGCGCCACGATCGTGGCATCTCGAGCATTCGAGAGATCGCGAATAACCGTCGGGAACTTGCCCACGGTCACGATGGACACGCGAATATTGGCCGGCAATGTGCGGATGTACTTCGTGAGCGCGCGCTTTTGATCTTCGAGGTTGGCGCCGTAGTTCCGCGACGAGTTGTCGAGCACGGCCACCACATCGAAGCGCGGCGCCCGGACCAGTTCCGACGCGGCCGTACTCGACGTCTGCGGAATGATGGCCAGCGCAAGCAGGATCAGACCCAGAACGACATGGGAGACGGCTCGTATCAACCGGGCGCGCGGCACTGGCTACTTCCTTCCGTAGTTCAACACGTCGACCGATCCGAAGATGTCCGGTGGCAACGTGATGCCGTGATCGGCCAGTTTCTCGGCGAACTTCGGGCGGATACCCGTCGGCTTCAGCTTGCCGAGGTGGCGGCCGGCTGAGTCGATACCGGCCGAGTGATCGAAGGCGAAGATGTCGGACAGCGTGATGGTCTGACCTTCCATACCTTCGACTTCGGTGATCGACACGACGCGACGCGAACCGTCTCGGAAACGAGCGATCTGCACGAACACGTCGACGGCAGAAGCAATCTGCTGACGAATGGCCATGGCCGGGAGATCAAAGCCCGCCATGAGCACGAGGGTTTCGAGACGGGCGAGGCCGTCTCGCGGCGTGTTGGCGTGAATGGTTGAGAGTGAGCCGTCGTGACCCGTGTTCATGGCCTGCAACATGTCCAACGCTTCGCCGCCACGACACTCGCCAATGACCACTCGGTCGGGGCGCATACGCAGTGAGTTCTTCACGAGGTCGCGAATGGTCACTGCGCCCTTGCCTTCAATGTTCGGAGGGCGAGTTTCCAAGCGAACGATGTGTGGCTGGCGCAGCTGAAGTTCGACCGCGTCTTCGATCGTCACGATGCGTTCGTCGGCCGGGATGAAGCTCGACAGGATGTTGAGCATCGTGGTTTTCCCGGTGCCGGTGCCACCGGAGACGAGCATGTTGAGATGACCGGCCACGCACGCGGCGAGCAACTGCGCGGCTTCCGGCGTGAGCGAACCCTTGGCGATCAGATCGTGGATCTGCAGCGGATCTTTCGAGAACTTTCGGATGGTCAATGCCGCGCCATCGACTGCCAACGGCGGGATGACGGCGTTGACTCGGGAACCGTCGGCGAGACGCGCGTCGACCATTGGCGAGGACTCGTCGATACGGCGACCAACGTTGGCCACAATGCGTTCGATAACACGACGCAGTTGCTCGTGGGAGATGAACCGATGCTGGCTTCGAGTGAGCTTGCCCTTTTGCTCGATGAAGATCGGCGTACAGCCGTTCACCATGATTTCCGAGACCGTCGGGTCCTTGAGGAAGCGGTCAATCGGACCGAGGCCGAGCACATCGTCGGTAATCTCCGACACGAGCTGGTGGCGTTCGTCGACGGAGAGCGGCACCGTCTCCTGCGAGAGCAGTTGGCTGATCATGTCGACGACGGTGGCCCGCATGTCGCGGTCCCCGGTCGAGGAGTCGAACAGCTTGGCGCCGAGACGGTCAACCAGTTGCTCGTGCAGTCGTTCCTTGAGGGCCTGGAGCGGATCGGCGGTGTTCCGCTCATCTTCCTTCCGGGTGGCGGCGACCAACCGAGGCGAGACCGTGCCCGCGGCCGGAGCGATGATGGCAGCGGGGGCCGTGGCCGCGTTCTTCCATGACGGAAGGTCCGACGCCTGCGGTTCCGCCGCGGCGGCAACTGCGGCGGCGGTCTCCTTTGCGGTTTCTTCGGGGCTGGCTTCGTGCGCCTTGAGGCGCTGGCCGAGCTTCACTTGCCCCGCCGCCAGAAATTGGGCTTCTTCTTCTCGGCCGTGACCGTTGACTCCAAGCCCATCAAACCTTCAGCGAAGGTCACGAAGCGCTTGGCGATGATCGACTTTGGATCGGCGACGGTGATGGGGACTCCCTGGTTGGCGGCGGCGAGAACGTTGCGGTCAGCGGGGATCTGAATCTGGGCCCGCATGCCGACCGCCACTTCGACGTCGTCCGGCCGCGCCCCGCCGGGCGAGTCGGACCGATTCATGACGAAGTGACGCGTGGGGTTCGTCATTCCCAGTCGATCGAGGGCATCGAGTTCTCGACGCAGCGAGCGGA